>NZ_JAPWAD010000003.1:0-136490 GCF_041432695.1 Pauljensenia sp. 27098_8_83
TCAGACCAACTCTTTTTGTCCTTTAACCCGGTCTTCGCAGCTCGAAGCTGCAGGCAGCCCGGTAACCCGACGTCCACATGACGCCCTATGTGACACGCGTTTCTGCTCGCCCAGACGAGAGGATTAGCACCACCGACCGATTCGCTGAGGTGCCCTGCGCACAGGCTGCCATCGACACGCACCAAACCTCAAGAAACCGCCAATCCTCGGCCATTTACCACCGGCTGACGACGGCGGCCCCCAATCAATTTGGAGCCCCCTCCGGATGGTACCTGAACCACTCCCCACGATTGGGTTGATTGGCACGCATAGTCACGATGGAAGGCCTGAAGAGTTGGGTACTCCCCCACGGGTGTCACGTCACTGGGCAAGCCGCCACGCGGACATGTACTGCATGCCATTGGCGATCTCCAGACACACTATCGAACCACCGGGCGCACCCACCGCAGACGGTCACGCATCACGCGCAGGCCGACAGGTACGAAATGCCTCCCGTTGCTGAGGCATCATTGTCGATGCCCAAGCAACGGGAGGCAATTCAATGAAGGACGAATCCGTCGCTTCGTAGCGATCAGTCAGCGCTTGGCGCGGCGCGACGCGACGACGGCACCGATACCGGCGACCAGGACGGCGACCGCTCCAACGCCAACCCACACACCCGACGCACCGGTGGCAGCCAGCGTGTCGCGACGCGTCTGTTCCGGAGTCTGGGTCGCGGGGTTCTGCGGGGCAGGCGTCTGACCGCCATCAACCGAGGGGTTCTGCGGAGCCGGGGCCTGGGTGGTGGGACTCTGCGGGGCGGGCGTCTGACCACCGTCAACCGAGGGGTTCTGCGGAGCCGGGGCCTGGGTGGTGGGGCTCTGCGGGGCAGGCGTCTGAGTTCCGGGGACAGGCGTCTGACCATCACCAACGGACGGATTCTGCGGGGCAGGAGTCTGCTCGTCAGTATCGATTCGCGGATTCGCGCTGCCCTGGTTAACACTCTGGGAGGGCACCGGGCTTGAGGGGCTCACGGAGAGCGTCGTGCAGCGCGTGAGAGCATCGCGGTACTCAGCGGCGGTCAGGTAGCGGCCCGCTTGGCCCCCGGATGTCACGGTGACGCCGCCATCCTTCTCCGGACGTACGGACGTCTGCGCAGCGATGGAGTCAGCCACACGATCGAGCTCAGCGTCGATGTCAGCAAGGCTGGCGGTGGGCTTCTGGTCAGCCGCGGACGCGAGGTACTCATCAAGAGCGCTCTGAGCGGCGTTCACGGATGCCTGCGCATCAATGACGGCCTGCTGGTTATCGGTCGTCGAGCCTGTCACGGAGGGAGCGGGCGTCGAGGGCGCGGCAGCCCCAGACTTGGCGGGCAGCGTCGAGACGTCGACTGGAAGAGCAGCACCGGGCAGAGTGCCTACCTTGTTCTGCCAGGAGTTGCCGCGCTGCGCGTCACCGTCACCGGCCAGACCGGAGACATAGTTCGTGTTGTCGGCGTTGAAGGCACCGCCATCGAAACCGTAGGCCGAGGCAGTGTCACCCGTCGTATGGAAGCGGGAGACATCCGGGGAACCACCGGTGATCGCATAGAACTTCTGCGTGCCGTAGATGCGGGTGAACTGGCCGTGCTTGGCGATATGAACGCCGACACCCACCACGTTGTTCTGGGCGAGCATGTTCTTATCGTGGCCGGAGGAGTTCTTCCACTGATCAAAGAGGGCGTCAGCAGCCTGCATCGGGTTCTTGCTGGTGCCATAGGCCCCCCACTTATCGCCGAAGTTCTCCCGATGGTTGTAGGCGATGTTCTCACCGGCGTAGGAGGTGTCGCCACCATCAAGCTTGCCCGCGCCGAAGTACTTGTAATTGGGATCGTGATTGAAGTCGTCCGAGTCCGACATGTGCTGGCTCCACGAGCGCGCATCTGCGGTCACGGTATCGGAGACGACCAGCTCGGGCAGCCCCGCGTTCGCACGGTAGGCATTCATCTTCTGAACGATGAGGGCTTCGATGATACGCGCCTGGGTAGCGTCGTCAACCTGCGACCAGTCCACCCAGTCGAGGCCACGATCGGTCGTCGTGGGCGCAGAGACGGGCGCGCTATCAGCCGAGTTGGACTGGGCCGCCGACTGCCGAGCAGCATCAAGGGCCGCCTGGGCATCGGCCAAAGCCGCACGGAGTTCGGCTTCACGCGCCGGATCGGCAGCGGAGGCAGAGGAATTTCCAGCAGCTGCAGCGGCGTAGCTGGCGAGCAGGGGGTTGTATTCAGCGGTGATTCGCCCCTGAGCACCAGACAGAGAGTTGCAGAATGCGTCCTCCGACGCGCTCGTCCCCTCGGCCAGCGTGGGGATAACGACGAGGGATGCCGCGATTGTCGTGGCGGCGAGGACCACCGAGGTATGGGTGCGAGTGAGCTGGAACGACATTGGCTACCGGCCTAACACTATGAGACAAAGACAGGTAAATCTTTCCACTCGGTACGCTGTTATTCAAGGTTTTTTCAGTAATTCATTACAGGCAAATGCACCAATTTGCAACGTTTTATAGGTTTGACAGATTTTGAACATCCCATATGTCGATACCAAAACGTTATTTTTCAGACCCAGCCCCTGACCAATAAGTAACAGATAGTCACGCAAGAGGTGGTCACCATAGTCCACAAGCAGTCACCGGACGTGCGCAGACAAGGCCGACAGCCCATCCAAGAACAACAAAAAACCGACACCCACTAACTGAGTGTCGGAATTTTCTGTGGAGCTAGGGGGATTCGAACCCCCGACCTCTTCCATGCCATGGAAGCGCGCTACCAACTGCGCCATAGCCCCGTTATTTAGTTCGTCGCCCTGGCGACCTGATAAATAATAGCGGACCGTCGAAGGCTGACGCAAATCCAATTCAGTGTCCCTCGTCACAGCTTAGAAAAACCTCGGATTACTGCGGCAACGAGGGGCCAATAGGAGGTTATGCCCCCAGAATGTCCTCGCGTGAGCCGATGTTATGGGAGGCGAGCCGCCATCCGCTGATCGCCGCGCTCTTGGACGTCGACATTCCTACGGGCACGAGCTCCGACCAGTGGCAGTTATCCACACCGCGCAGCCCGTTGAAGACAGCTGGATCCAACCCCAGGAGGGAGACAATGCCACGCGCGATCGCAGAACCGTGTGAGACCACGATCAACGATTGGTCGTCGCGGCAGGCCCGAGCAGCCTCCAGAACAGCATCACGCACGCGCGCGCCCACGACCTCAGAGCGTTCTATCTCAGCGAGGTCACACTCCCCGTCTGCCCGGTACTGCGCAAAGGCCTCGGGCTGCTCTCGCGCAATCTCTTCGTATGTTTTTCCCTCGAAACTCCCATAGGAGCGTTCCGTGAGTCGTTCGTCGAGCTCCGGGCCCTCGCACGGGTACCCAGCGATATCAAAGACGCGCGCAACGATCCGCGCAGTATCGACCGCGCGGCCCAGGGGCGAGCTCACGATACGCACGCCCCCGTCGTCGTAGCGCCGCCCGTCCTCGGCGGCAAACATACCCACCTCGGCACTCGGTTCGCACAGGCGACTCACGAGTACGCCGGCGGCACCCGCCGCCTGGGATCGCCCGGCCTCGTTCAGAGGCTTGTCGATGCGTCCTTGGAATCGCCGCGCCAGGTTGAAGTCCGTCTGCCCGTGACGCAGTAGGACGATCCGCGAGGCGCTCACTGCGCAGCCCCCGCTCCGTGTGTTGCCGCACGCTGCGCAGCTGCCGCACGAGCCTCATCGGTATCGACATCGATCGGTGTGGCCGGGCAGTCGCCCCACAGACGCTCAAGCGCGTAGTATTCGCGTTCGTCCTCGGACAGCACGTGCACGAGCAGCTCCGAATAGTCCAAGAGCACCCAGGTACCCTCCGCGCGCCCCTCGATGTGGGCGGGACGGCGGTGATGCTCAGCCCAGATGCGATCCATGATGTCCTCGGCGACGGCACGCACCTGACGGTCTGTCGGGGCCGAGACGACCACGAAGGCATCCGCCAGGGCAAGCTTGCTGGTCACGTCAACGAGGACCGGGTTGATACCGCCACGGTCGTGCGCGGCGCGAGCAACAATGCTCGCCAGTTCTGCGGTAGCGTCGGGAAGGCTCACGTTTCTCCTTGGGTCAGGACCGGTACAGGCCGTACTTGTTGATGTATTGGACGACGCCGTCGGGCACGAGGTACCACACCGGCTTGCCCTCTTCGACGCGCGTGCGGCAATCGGTCGACGAGATTGCCATGGCGGGCACCTCAAGCAACGACACAGACTCATGCGGTAGGCCGGGGTCAGACAGGTTGTGCCCGGGGCGTGTCACACCGATAAAGTGCGCCTGCTCAAAAAGCCTATCGGCGTCCTTCCACTGCGCAATCTGCGCCAGGGCATCGGCACCCGTAATGAAGTAAAAATCAGAGTCGGGGTACTCGCGAGACAGGTCCGCCAGGGTATCGATCGTGTAGGTCGTACCCCCACGGTCAATATCAACACGAGACACGGCGAAACGCGGATTCGAAGCGGTTGCGATCACCGTCATCAGGTAGCGATGCTCGGCCGAGGTCACCCGACGCCCCGCTTTGAAAGGCTGCATCGCGGCCGGGACAAACACGACCTGGTCGAGGCCGTAGACGTCCATAACCTCAGACGCGGCTACGAGGTGACCGTGGTGGATCGGATCGAAGGTACCGCCCATGATGCCAATCGCCCGGCGCCTGCGAAGCGCGCGGGGCGGGTGAGGAGGCAAGGCCGGTGCAGCGGTCGCCCCTGCCGTGGCCTCGGTCGTCTTCTCGATAGCAGCCTCCCCCGAGGCTGGCGCGGTCTGCTTGTCCTGCTCGCTCACGGGCGGATCGTTCCCTCTCCCTCGTAAATCCAGGTGGTGGTCGTCAGCTCGGTGAGCCCCATCGGACCGCGCGCGTGCAGCTTCTGCGTCGAGATACCAACCTCGGCCCCCAGGCCCAGCTGCCCGCCGTCCGTAAAGCGCGTCGAGGCGTTCACCGCGATAGCGGCGGCATCAACACCCGAACGGAACGCCTGCACGGCGGCAACATCCGAGGCCACAATACCTTCCGTATGACCGGTGGAGTATCGACGAATGTGCTCAATCGCCTCTTCGATGTCATCGACGACGCGCACCGCGAGGTCCATTGACAGGTATTCCGTCTCCCAGTCGGCCTGCGTTGCATCGACGATCATGTCCGCGTCGATGGAAGGCTGGCCGTCAACGATGGTGCGGGTGGCCTCGTCGGCGTGGATCGTGACACCCGCCGTAGTCAGGCGCGTGATCGCAGCAACCAGGAAGCGCTGGGCGACATCGGCGTGCACCAGGAGTGTTTCCGCCGCGTTGCATACACCCACGCGCTGCGTCTTCGCATTCATGATGATGGCTTCGGCGGCCTCCAGGTCGGCAGAGGCATCGACGTAGACATGGCAGTTGCCGGTACCGGTCTCGATAACCGGGACGCGCGACTCCTCCACGACGGCGTTGATAAGCCCTGCCCCACCGCGCGGAATCAACGCATCGATCGCGCCGCGAGCACGCATCATCGCACGAGCCCCCGCGCGTCCCCACGGGTCGACGGTCGTAATCGCATCGGCAGGAAGCCCGACGGAAGCCAACGCATCGCGGCACACCTCGATGAGGACACGATTGGAGGACTGGGCGGCACTACCACCGCGGAGGATTACCGCATTACCGGCCTTGAGTGCCAGGGTTGCAGCGTCAATCGTGACGTTGGGGCGGGCCTCGTAGATGATGCCAACGACCCCGAGAGGTACGCGTTCCTGCGTGACGCGCAGACCGATATCCGTGCGCATACCGCGAACAACCTGACCGACGGGGTCGGGAAGACCCGCAATCTCCCGGACGGCGTCAGCGATACCCCGGATGCGCTCGGGTGTCAGCGCGAGGCGGTCCAGCAGCCCCTCACTCATCTGCTCCGCGCGACCGCGCGCCACGTCCTCGGCGTTGGCAGCCAGGATCTGCTCACCGCGCTCAATGAGCGCGGCAGCAATCGCCTCAAGACCGCGATTCTTCGCCTGCGTGGTCACATTCGCAAGAACACGAGCAGCGGCGCAGGCGGCATCGGTCACCTGGGAAATATCTGCAGCAGTATTCACCTGGCCATGATGACACACGAGAGCGCGTGGGGCCGCGTCAGTCAGCGCTCAGCGCAGAAAATGCGTCGCCTAACACCGCCAGGTCATCGCGGTGAATCGCAGGCCGGGGATGCTCATACCCCGCTGCCTCCAGCTCTGTTGTCCCCGAGCCGGCGATCTGCGCCAAAGTATCGGAGTCATATCCCGATACACCTCGAGCGACGAGCCCCGTCGCAGACGCCACGTCCACGACATCGCCCGCATCGAAGTGGCCAAGCACCGAACGCACACCCGCGACCAGCAGAGACTTCTTGCCAACCGTAATCGCCTGCGCGGCACCCTCGTCGACGATGATCTCGCCGCGCGACGGTGCCACATGAGCGATCCAGAGGCGGCGCGAAGCCGGACGCTCCTGGGAAGGCTCGAACCACGTTCCGACGCGCTGACCCGCCAGCACCGACTCAAGGGCATCAGCGCTGGCAAGCTGAACACCGATGCCGCTCGTCGTCGCCAGCATTGCGGCCTGCACCTTCGTCGCCATACCACCCGTACCCACGCGCGATCCCGCGCCGGTCACAAGCACGCTCATGAGATCGTCCGCGCTCACCACGCGCTCGATCAGCTCCGAACCAGGGTGATCCGGGGGTGCCGTGTAGAGGCCGTCGACATCAGTCAGCAGGACGAGCGCATCAGCCTGAACCATCTGCGCGATGAGAGCAGCAAGACGATCATTGTCACCGAAACGCAGCTCTCGAGTGGTCACCGCGTCGTTCTCGTTCAGAATCGGAACGACGCCGAGGCCGAGGAGACGCGTCAGCGAGGCTCGCACGTTCGTGTAGTGGTCGCGGCGCATCACGTCGTCCGTCGTCAGCAGTACCTGGGCAGCATCGAGGTGATGTGCCTGGAAAGCGGCCGTCCACCGCGCCATCAGGAGCCCCTGCCCCATCGCAGCGGCGGCCTGCACGCTCGGCAGGTCCTTCGGCTTCGACGTGAATCCGAGGGGATCCAGGCCCGCGGCGACCGCGCCCGACGACACGATGACGACCTCGCGGTCTGCACCGCGCCAGCGCGCGACAAGTCGCGCCACGGAGTCGATACGGTTAAGGTCCAGACCGCCGTCCTCGCGGGTAAGCGACGAGGAGCCGATCTTGACGACGATACGCGACGCCGATGACACCCCGCTCATGACTGATCCGACGCGTCAGTCCAATGCCCGGCCTGGCGTTCCGTCCACAGCTCGTCACGGGCTGCGCTCTTCGCATCCATCACCTGGTGGTACACCTCGCGACGCTCCTTGCGGCTCGGGCGCGCGTTCTGCTCAAGACGCAAGTCCGTACCACGTGAGCCAAGCAGCTCGGGACCGGTGGTGAGCGTCGGCTCCCAGTCGAAGACGACGCCCCCATCGAGGTCACCGATCACAACCGTATCGCCGGCAACCGCACCGGCCTTCATCAGCTCATCCTCGACGCCCGCCGCGTTCAGACGATCCGCGAGGTAACCCACGGCCTCGTCGTTGGCAAAGTCGGTCTGCCGCACCCAGCGCTCCGGCTTATCGCCACGCACCTGGAAGACGTCCTCGCCATCCTTGCGGGTCTTACGCACCGTGATCTCGACGCTGCGTCCGACAGCCTTCGGGCGAATCACGGGACGGGCAGCCTCGAGAGCGGGACGCTTCGCGCGTTCCTCCTCAACGATGCCGGCCAGAGCAAAAGACAGCGCCTTGAGTCCCTCGTGGGACACGGCGGACACCTCGAAGACGGGCCAGCCAAAGGATTCGAGGTCCGGACGCGTAATCTCAGCGAGATCACGACCATCCGGAATATCGATCTTGTTGAGAACGATGACGCGCGGACGCTGCATGATCGGCACGTAGCCCTCCACCTGCGTCAGGTCGCCCTGGTAGGCCTCCAGCTCGGCCTCGATAATGCGCAGATCCTCGACGGGCTCGCGATCAGTCTCGAAAGCAGCGGTGTCCAGGACATGCACGATGACCGCGCAGCGCTCAATGTGGCGCAGGAAGTCCAGGCCAAGGCCTCGTCCCTGCGATGCACCGGGAATCAGGCCGGGAACGTCAGCGACCGTGTAACGCGTGTCGCCGGCGGACACGACGCCCAGATTCGGCACGAGCGTCGTGAACGGATAATCCGCAATCTTCGGACGCGCCGAACTCATCGCGGCGATCAGTGAGGACTTACCCGCCGACGGAAAGCCCACGAGAGCCACGTCCGCGACGGACTTCAGCTCAAGGATCACGTCCCGTTCCTCGCCGGGCTCACCGAGCAGTGCGAAGCCGGGGGCCTTACGAGCCTTCGACGCCAGGGCGGCGTTCCCCAGACCACCGCGGCCGCCTTCAGCGACCACGTAGCGCGCTCCCGCACCCGTCAGGTCGGCGAGCAGCTCACCCGACATCGACTTCACGACCGTGCCCTCGGGGACCGGAAGAATAATGTCCGCTCCGGTCTTGCCCTGACGGAAGTCACCCATTCCGGGCGTGCCGTTATCCGCGCGACGATGCGGGCTTCGGTGGTAGTTCAGGAGCGTGGTCTCCTGCTCGCTCACCTCCAAGATGACCGAGCCACCATTGCCGCCGTCACCGCCGTCGGGGCCAGCCAGCGGCTTGAACTTTTCACGCTTAATCGAGGCAACGCCGTTACCACCGTTACCACCCATCGCGTGTAGAGTCACGCGATCCACGAAGTCAGCCACTGTTGCTCCTGACGACTGAAATGAATGTTGAAAAGGGCGCCCGGCAACGCCGGACGCCCTTTATGCGCGCGGTCTCAGGCAGAGACCGGCGAAACGCTGACGACCTTGCGATCGCGCTTGCGGCCGAACTCAACCGCGCCGGCGCGCAGGGCGAACAGGGTGTCATCCTTGCCACGGCCAACGCCGTCGCCAGGGTGGAAGTGGGTGCCGCGCTGACGGACGATGATCTCACCAGCGTTGACCAGCTGGCCGCCGTAGCGCTTGACGCCGAGGCGCTGCGCGTTCGAGTCGCGACCGTTACGGGAGGAACCAAGGCCCTTCTTATGTGCCATCAGTTGCTACTTTCTGCTCGTGGGAACGTCGGGTTCAGGCGATCTCGGTGATCTTGACGACCGACATCTTCTGACGGTGTCCCTGGCGCTTGCGGTAGCCCGACTTGTTCTTGTACTTAATGATGGAAATCTTGGGGCCCTTGGCCGAGTCAACAACCTCAGCCTTGACGGAAACCTTGCCCAGCTTGGCTGCGTCAACGGTGATGGCGTCGCCATCCACCAGCATCAGCGGCTGGAGCTCAATGCTCGAACCGATTTCTTCTGCCAGCTTGTCGACGACGACGACGTCACCGACGGACACCTTTTCCTGCCGGCCGCCAGCCTTGACGATCGCGTAGACCACGTTGGAGCTCATCTCTTCTCGTATTCGTAACCGGAATCGCGCCTCGAAACTGCCGAGGACTTGTCTCATTGTCATGATTCCGTTGGCACTTGTTGCGCCGACGATCAAATTTAGCCGATTCGCACGCCGGAATGCAAGCCGGCACGGTCACGGGCGGGCGTGAAGTGCTGTGCGATTCCACACCCTACACTCGGGGGAAGGGCAATCAACCCCTCCCCCGGCGCATCAGCGCTATCCGGCGTCGACGATACCTGTCGAGGCGGCGCGACGACGACGCTTGACGCGGGGCTGATCGCTCGCCTCCGGAAGCGTAATGTCCTCAGTCGAACGAACCGGTGCCGCCGGCGCACTGGCCTCGGCACGCGCGGGCAGGTCGACGACGATGGGTGCCGGCGCCGCATCGGGCTCGACGACACCGGTCGAGACAGCAGCGCGACGCCTGCGAGTCTTACGCGGTGCGGCTGGTGCCTGCTCGTGAGCCTGCTCAACCACCGACACGGCAAGCGACGCGGCGGCCTGTGTCTTGTTCGCCTGAGCCTCGGAAGCCACCGCCGGTTCTTCGGGAACGGCCGTCTGCGCTGTGGCGCGGCGACGAGTCTTCGTCGCCGCTGGGGCCTCGGCAGGTTCGCTCGACATGGCCGTCACCGCCTTGCGGGACGCACGGCGTCGGGTCGCCGGAGCCTTCTCTCGATGCTCAGGCATCTGGATCTCCGACGCGTCCTTCACGGGCGCTGCCGGTTCGCTGGAACGCTCGACCGGCTCAGGCAGCTCGATGTGCACAGGAAGGTCGGGCAGCGGAGCAGATTCGGCGACGCGGCGGCGACGACGAGGACGCTTGGTGGCAGCCTCCTCAGCCTGCTCAGCGAGCGGCTTGGGCACGATCGACTCAGCAGCGGCCTCGACACTATCGCCCAACGATGCTGCCTGCTCATCGACCTCCGCCTCAGGCTCTTGAGCCTCGGCGGTAGCAGCGCGCGAGCGACGCTTCTTCACAGGATTACTCTCCTCGGCCGCGTTCTCCTCTTCTTCCTTGCGCGTGGATGCAGCGGCAATTGCGCTCAGCGCTTCCTTGGCGCGCTCATGATCGGCATTATCTTCGATGCGACGAGGCTCAGCCTTCTTCTGCTGCTTCTTCGACCCCTTCGAACCCTTCGAGGACTGCTCAGCGCCGGAGGTCTCCACCGGATGATGGTGAACGATGAAACCGCGGCCCTCACAGGCCTCACACGGGGAGGAGAAGGCCTCGACAAGGCCCTCACCCACACGCTTGCGGGTCATCTGCACGAGACCCAGCGACGTAATCTCCGTGACCTGGTGACGCGTACGGTCGCGTCCCAGGCACTCGACAAGGCGGCGCAGCACGAGGTCGCGGTTGGATTCGAGGACCATGTCAACGAAGTCAATGATGACGATGCCACCAATGTCGCGCAGACGCAGCTGGCGCACGATCTCTTCGGCGGCCTCGAGGTTGTTGCGAGTCACCGTTTCCTCAAGCGTGCCGCCGGCGCCGATGAACTTGCCGGTGTTGACGTCGATGACGGTCATGGCCTCGGTGCGGTCGATGATCAGGGTGCCACCCGAGGGCAGCCACACCTTGCGATCCATGCCCTTGGCGAGCTGCTCGTCGATGCGGTGCGCATGGAAGACATCCTCCGTACCCACCCACTGCTCAACGCGGTCGGACAGCTCGGGGCTGAGCTCGTCGACGTATTCCTTGACGGTCGCGTAGGTATCGCGCCCCTCGATGACGAGCTTCGAGAAGTCCTCGTTGAAGATGTCGCGCACGACGCGCACGGCCAACTCGGGCTCGCCGCGCAGCAGCGTCGGGGCACTCTTCGTGTTGGTGCGCTTCTTCTCGATGTCCTCCCACTGACGGGTCAGACGCGCAACATCGTCGCGAATCTGCTCCTCCGTCGCACCTTCCGCGGCGGTGCGCACGATGACGCCCGATCCCGAGGGGACGACAGACTTGAGGATCTTCTTCAGGCGAGCGCGCTCCTTGTCCGGGAGCTTGCGGGAGATGCCCATCATGGAGCCACCGGGGATAAGCACCAGGTAGCGTCCGGCAAGCGTAATCTGAGAAGTCAGACGCGCACCCTTGTGCCCGATCGGATCCTTCGTCACCTGGACGAGGACCGGATCGCCCGACTTCAGAGCCGCCTCGATGCGACGAGGCTTGCCTTCCATGCCGACGGCATCCCAGTTCACCTCGCCCGCGTAGAGCACCGCGTTGCGCCCGCGGCCCACGTCCACGAATGCGGCCTCCATTGAGGGAAGGACATTCTGCACGCGCCCCAGGTAGATGTTGCCGACCATCGAAGACTGCGTACGACGCGCGACGTAGTGCTCGACGAGCAGGCCATCTTCAAGGATCGCGATCTGGTCGAGGCCGTCCTGATCACGGATCACCATCGTGCGTTCGACGGATTCGCGGCGCGCCAGGAACTCGGACTCGGAGATCGAGTGGCGACGGCGGCCTTCACGGCGTCCCTCCCGGCGACGCATCTTCTTCGCCTCAAGGCGCGTCGAGCCCTTGAGGGCCTGCACCTGATCGGCGGGATCGCCGCCTTCCTCGGAGGCCGAAGAGGACGAACGGGCACGGCGACGACGGCGACGACGGGTAGAGGATTCCTCTTCGTCCGCCGACTGCGCATCCTGGGCCGACGCATTGGTCTGCTCAGCGTCTTCCTGCGCGGGAGCCGAGGCCTCGTCCGCCTTCTTCGAGCGGCGGCGACGACGGGTCTTGGGCTCGGCCTGCGTATCGTCAGACTGCGCCTCAGCGGCGGGGGCCTCGGACACCTCGGCCTCAACCTCTTCCGCGGTCTTCTTGGAACGACGACGACGCTTGGGAGCCGCCTCTTCGCGAGGAGCCGATTCTTCGTCTGAGGCAGCGGGCTTACGGCGACGCTTGGGTTCGGGCTCGTCGATAATTGCGGGAGGGGCAACCTCGGGGGCTGCCTGGAAAACGGGGGCCTGGAACAGCAGCGAGGCGGCAGGTGCCACGGGGGTCGATTCGGTTGTCACGATTCTCCAATGGTGGGCGCGCGCCCCGTGCCTGGACGCACCCTTTTTCATCGCCCTCACGGGGCGGAAACCTAGTGGAGCGCAGTTGCGCAGCGGCCGGCGGCATATGAATACGTCATCGCTCGGCTCTCGTCGCGAGGGCACTCCCGCGACATCCATTCACCCCTATTGTCGCACAATACGACGCCCCATTAATGGCAGGGTGACCAGAACAACGCGAGCATCCTGACAATCTCACGGATAAACCCATAAAAAATAATCGGACACATATGTCACAAAACTGCCTCGGAACCAGCATTTCAACCGAGCTTCGGGACACTTTTGGGCTACATTTACATTAACCCGTGACATAGGTCCTAGGATCCGCCGCCACGGGACATTCGACCCTGATCCCAACACGAGAAGGTCCCATCATGACCCTCGCGCAAACAGCGCTCGACGCGGTCACCGTCGGACGATGGCAGTTCGGTATTACGACCGTCTACCACTTCGTCCTCGTGCCGCTGACGATCGGCCTGTCCCTGCTGGTTGCCATCATGCAGACCGCGTGGCACCGCACCGGCAAGGAATACTGGCTGCAAGCAACCCGCTTCTTTGGCAAACTCCTCCTCATCAACTTCGCCCTCGGCGTCGCCACCGGCATCGTCCAGGAGTTCCAGTTCGGTATGAACTGGTCCGAATACTCCCGCTTCGTTGGCGACATCTTCGGCGCTCCCCTGGCCGTCGAGGCACTCCTCGCCTTCTTCCTCGAGTCCACCTTCCTGGGCCTGTGGATCTTCGGCTGGGGCAGGCTCTCCAAGCGCATGCACCTGCTGACAATCTGGTGCGTCGCCCTGGGCACCATGTTCTCCGCGGCCTGGATCCTCGCAGCCAACGCCTGGATGCAGCACCCCGTCGGCGCCCGCTTCAACCCCGAGACCGGCCGCGCCGAGCTCGACGGCGTGAGCGGCTTCCTGAAGCTGATCACCTCGGGCGTGTACCTGAGCGAATACTCCCACGTCATTACCTCCGCGTGGCTGGTTGCGGGCTCCTTCGTCGCCGGCATCTCCATCTGGTGGATGGTGCGCACCGCGCGCGAAGGTTCCGACGAGGCCATGGCACAGTCGCGCAACGTCTGGCGTCCGATCGCCCGCTTCGGCCTGACTGCAGTCCTCATTGGTGGCCTCGGCACGGTCGTCTCCGGTCACATCCAGGGCCAGGAGATGGTCGAGGTCCAGCCCATGAAGATGGCAGCCGCTGAGGGCATCTGTGTGGACACTGAGGGCGCGGCTTTCACCGTCGCGCAGTTCGGTTCCTGCCCGCTCGGTGAGGACGGCACGCAGCCGACGCAGTTCATCAAGGTTCCTGGCGTCGCGTCCTTCATGTCGCACAACTCCTTCACCGCCACGTCTGAGGGCGTCGCAGACGTCCAGCAGCGCATGGTGGAACTGCTCAACTCCGATGCGAACTTCACCGCCAAGTACGGCGATGCCTCGCAGTACGACTTCCGTCCGCCGCAGATGGTGACCTTCTGGTCCTTCCGCTTCATGATCGGCCTGGGCATGGTGGCCTTCCTGCTGGCGGCGTGGGGCCTGTGGGCCACGCGCGGCGGTCGCACCTCGTCGAACAAGTGGCTGAGCACCCTCGCCCTGGTTAACCTGCCGCTACCGTTCGCGGCTGCCTCCTTCGGCTGGATCTTCACTGAGATGGGTCGTCAGCCGTGGGTTGTTGTCCCGAACCAGCAGGCGCTGGCAATGGCTTCTGACCTGGGCTCCGTCAACATGCTGACCGAGATGGGTATTTCCCCCAACGTTCCGGCTGGCCAGATGCTCGCCACCGTCATCCTGTTCACGCTCCTGTACGGCGTCCTCGGCGTCATGTGGTACATCCTCATGAAGCGCTACGCCGTTGAGGGCATCCACTCGCCCAAGGCCCAGGCGGCTGAGGACGAAACTCCGACCGACCTGTCCTTCGGCTACTGAGAGGAACACCGATCATGACTCTGTCTATCCTGTGGTTCGTTCTCATCGCCGTTCTGTGGACGGTCTACCTGATCCTCGAGGGCTTCGACTTCGGTGTCGGCATGCTCCTCCCCTTCGTCGCCAAGGGTGACCGTGAACGCACGCAGACCGTGCGCACGATCGGCCCTCACTGGGACGGTAACGAGGTCTGGCTGCTCACCGCCGGTGGCGCCACCTTCGCGGCGTTCCCCGAGTGGTACGCGACCATGTTCTCGGGCATGTACCTCGCCCTGTTCCTGATCCTCGTGTGCCTGATCATCCGCGTCATGGCGCTCGAGTGGCGCTCTAAGGTCGCCACCGAGAAGTGGCGCCACGCGTGGGACTGGGCGCACACGATTAGCGCCTGGCTCGTCCCGATCCTGCTCGGTGTTGCCTTCGCTAACTTCGTTCAGGGTATGCACATCGAGGTAATCGATGTTGCCACCGGTACCATCATCGACCCCACCCTGGTCGATCAGTCCCTGGCTGGCGCGACTCACCAGATGACCGGCGGGTTCTTCTCCCTGCTGACCCCGTACACGATCCTTGGCGGCTTGGCTGTCCTGGCCGTGTGCCTGGCTCACGGCGCCCAGTTCCTGGCCCTAAAGACGACGGGCGAGGTTCGCGAGCGCGCCAACGCGATCGCCGCCCCCGCCACGATTGCCGCGACTGTCCTTGCGGCCGCATGGCTGATCTGGGGCCAGTTCGCCTACACGACGAATGTCCTGGCGTGGATCCCGCTCGTGGTCGCCGCGCTGGCGATCATTGCTTCGGCCGCCCTGTCGCAGGCGTCGCTGCGTCATGAAGGCTGGTCCTTCGCAGCGTCAGCCGTTGCTATTGCTGGCACGGTTGCATGGGTCTTCTCGTCAATGGCCCCTGCTGTCCAGAAGTCTTCGGTCAACCCGGCGTACTCGCTGACGATCAATCAGGCCTCGTCGACGACCGCGACACTGACCGTCATGACGATCGTCACCGTCTGCCTGCTGCCGATCGTTCTGGTCTACGTCTTCTGGTCCTACTGGATGTTCCGCGCTCGCGTGAGCGCGCAGGACGTCGAGACCCAGACGGGTCTGCTCCTGAAGAAGGTGCGCGTCGGCGAGAACTTCCTCGCTGGCTGACCTCCTCGACTGATGCGCCCGGTCCCTCACGCAGGGGCCGGGCGCATTCGTGCACATAAGCGGGGCGCGGCCGGGGACCTTTGGCCCATGACACGGCTTTTTCAGGCACAATAGATACGTGCGTCCCTTTGATCCTCGTTTGTTGCGTTATGCCCGCTCAGCCCGCGGTCCTATCGCCGTGACGGCACTGCTCGGAACGATCACGGCATTGCTCGTGCTCGCCCAAGCGTTGCTCATTTCCGCAGCCCTCTCCCCCGTCGTCTCGGGCAGCGCAACCCTGCGCGACGTCCTCCCTATCATCGGTGGCATCGCAGCTGTCTTTGTATGCCGAGCACTTGTCGTCGCAGCTCGCGAGGCCGTCAGTACGCGCGCGGCGGCAGCAGCAGTGTCCGAGCTGCGCGGACGCGTCGTCGACGCAAGCATTGCTCTCGGCCCGCGTTGGCGGGCGACAAACGGTGCCGAAACAACGACACTACTGTCGACCGGCCTGGAGGATCTGCGCCCCTACTTTGTCTCTTTCCTGCCTCAGCTGGTTCTCGTCTGCACCGTGACTCCGGCAGCCCTTGGCGTCATTCTTCTCCTCGACTTCTGGTCGGCCCTTATCGCGCTCCTCGTTATCCCGCTCATCCCGATTTTCATGATCCTCATTGGGCGCTTCACGCAGGCAGCCTCGGAGGACAAGCTCGCGTCGATGAAGCGCCTAACAGCCCAGCTCCTTGACCTCATGTCCGGACTGCCGACGCTGCGGGCCCTCGGACGAGAAAAGGCCCCGCGCACCCATCTGAGGGCTCTTGGAGCCGCAAACACGAAGGCCACGATGGCCACCCTGCGCGTTGCTTTCCTCTCGGGCGGCGTCCTGGAATTCCTCACGACCCTGTCGGTGGCTCTCGTCGCCGTCGAGGTCGGTATGCGTCTGGTGTTTGGCAACATCTCGCTGTTCCACGGTCTGGCCGTCATCATGCTTGCACCTGAGGTTTTTGAACCGCTGCGCCAAGTGGGCGCACAGTTCCACGCGTCCGCGAACGGTGTCACGGCCTCGCGCGCCGCATTCGACATTATCGAGGAGGCCGCAGCTGTCGATTCCCCTGGTACCGCCGCGTGCCCCGATATGTCACACACTGAGATCGTCCTTGACGGCGTCGGCGTCCGAGCGCGCGGAGCGTGGGCCCCAGCCCCGACCTCGGGCATCATCGCTCCCGGTATCGTGACCGCGTTGTCCGGCCCCTCGGGTGCCGGAAAGTCGACAATCGTCGCCTGCCTGCTGGCCGATATGACCCCGGATGCGGGTCGCATCATCCTGCGCCAGACTGCCCCGGCCTCCAACGATGAGGGTGTTGCGCTGTCAGACATCGATCCCGCCTCCTGGCGCGATCAGATCTCCTGGGTTCCCCAGTCCCCCACCCTCGTGCCGGGGACAATCCTGGACAACATGGGCGACCTACCCCTTGAGGACCTGGAGACTGCAGCAGCGGATACCGGCTTTGACAGCGTCCTGGCCACTACTCCCGACGGGTGGAAGACCATGATCGGCACGGGCGGTGTTGGCCTGTCCGTTGGCCAGCGCCAGCGCCTGGCCCTGACGCGTGCCCTCGCAGCGCACTCCCAGCTCGTCATCCTGGATGAACCGACAGCCCACCTCGATGCTCTCAGCGAGGAGACCGTCGTGCGCGCTATCGACGACATGCGCCGCGAGGGACGCACCGTCATCGTCATCGCCCACCGCGCGGCCATGATGGAAGCCGCCGACGCCGTCATCGACGTCCGATCCGCCGCGAACGAGGAGGCCCGCGCATGACACTCTTCCTGACCCGCACTGAGTCGGCCGCGCTGCGCCGCTGCATCTCCATGCTGCAGGTGTCGCGCTCCGGGTTTGCTCTCTCGCTGCTCCTCGGTGTCACGGCCCTCGGATCTGCCATCGCGCTCGGCGGCACCGCCGCATGGCTGATTGCTCGCGCATCCCAGCAGCCACCCGTCCTGTATCTGACCGTCGCCGCCACCGCGGTGCGACTGTTTGGCGTCTCGCGCGCCCTTGCACGCTACCTCTCCCGTCTCGCCTCGCACAAGGTCGCATTGGCGGGCATGGACGCGCTGCGCGGTAACCTCTACGATCGACTGTCCGAGGCCCCGACGGCAACGCTGACGTCGCTGCGACGCGGCGACCTCATGACACGCGCCGGCTCAGACGTCGACGAGGTGGGAAACGTCGTCGTCAAGACGCTGCTGCCGTCACTCGTCGCCCTCATCGTCGGAGTTGGCACTGTTGGCGTCGTCGCGGCGATTTCTCCGGCCGCGGGAGCGATCCTCGCCTGCGCGCTCATCGTCTCTGGCATCGTGGCGCCCGCGCTGATCGCGCGATCGGTTCGACTCGCCGAATCGCAGGGGGCACAGGCCCGCACCGACATTGCCGCCACCACACTCGCGGTGCTGGAGGGCGCCACCGAGCTGTCACTGGCGGGTACTCTCGACCACGCGAAGCACTCTCTCGCTAGCTCCGAGAGCCACCTGTCCGCCGCTCTGGCCCGCTCGGCGCGCCTGTCTGCGCTGGCTCGAGGCCTCGACGTGTGCGCGATGGGCGCAGCCGTCATCGGTGCCCTCCTCATCGGCATCCCGCAGACCACGTCAGGCATGCTCGCTCAGGTGCTCCTCGCGGTCATCGTCCTCATTCCTCTCTCATCTTTCGAGGGGGTCGCTGAACTCGCGCCCGCCGCATCCCAGCTGGTGCGCAGCGCTCAGGCGGCACAGCGCATTTGCACCCTCCTGGACGACGAGGTGCCCACCAAACTCCACGACATCCCGGAGGGTCTAACCGTTATCGAGGCACGCGACCTCGCGATCGGTTGGCCGGGTGGTCCGACGCTGGCCACCGGCATCTCGCTCACGCTGCGTCCTGGTTCTTCCCTGGCCATCGTGGGAGCCTCCGGCATCGGGAAGACCACGCTGCTGGCGACGCTCACGGGCGTGATCCCGCCCAAGTCTGGATCCGCTCTCATTAACGGTGTCCCCGCGTGGGGAGCGAACCGCGATCAGCTCACCGACCACATCACGATGACGGCCGAGGACGCCCACGTCTTCGCGACCACCATCTACGAGAACCTGCGCGTCGCCCGCGCATCGCTCACCCGCGACGAGGCCTCGGAGCTGCTCTCGCGGGCAGGCCTCGACGAGTGGGTCGCATCCCTGCCGGACGGGATCGATACGGTCATCGGTTCGGGAGGAACGACAGTGTCGGGAGGCGAGCGTCGCCGCCTGCTCATGGCTCGCGCCCTTGCAGCTCCCGCTCCTATCCTGGCGATCGATGAGGCATCCGAGCACCTCGACGCCGCCACCGCGGACCGCCTCATGGAAACACTCCTCACACCGTCTGCCGACCGCGCTACCCTGGTCGTCACGCACCGACTGAGCGCACTCGACCAGGCCGACCATGTCCTCGTCCTGGCTGCCCCCGAGTCCGGCGGCTGTGCACGCGTCGCCGCGCAGGGCACGCACGAGGACGTGACACGTACTCTGCCCGCCTACCAGTGGGCCCTTGAGCAGGAGGAACAATGAGCCACGAACGCACGGATTTCACGCTTCTCCGAGCGGCTCTCGACCTGACGAGTTCGCTCGACCTGCGGGCGGGCCTGCAGACTTTCGTCGATCAGGCATGCGCCCTCACCGGCTCGCCGCACGCCACGATGTGCGTGCTCGACACGTGGGGTGCCACCACCCTGCGTCTGGAGCACCACGACTCCTACCCTGCCCCGCCCGTGCCCGAGTCACTGCCGACTGTCATCCCCGTCAACACACCGCTCCTCGTTAACTCCCCGCAGGACGCGCCCGACATTGATCTGCCCGCCTCCACCCCGCCCTTCCTCGGGGTCTCCGTCCTCGTGCACGAACAGGTCTACGGGCGCCTCTACCTGATGGCAAAGCCCGGCGGCTACACGGACGAGGACGCGGCCGTGGTCGCGGCCCTGGCCCCCGCCGCCGGCATCGCTGTCGAAAACGCGAACCTCTATGCGGACTCCAAGCGCACCGCCCGATGGATTAGCGCCTCCCAGTCCCTGACAACGACGATGCTGGAGGGCACCGATGAGGAGGAAGCCCTCGAACTCATCGCCAAGACCGTGCGTGAAGTTTCCCACGCAGACACCGCGATCATCGTCCTGCAGTCCGTCGGTGACACGTGGGCCGCAGAAATCGTCGACGGCAAGAACGCCTCCAACCTGCTGGGTCTCGTTTTCCCGCCCGAAGGGCGCGCCATGAGCGTGTTGCACGAGGGCACCGGCATGATCGTCGACTCGATGTCACGCGCACAGACGATGCGTGTCCCTGAACTGGCCGCCTTCGGGTCCGCGCTCTACGCTCCCCTGCGCTCCCGCGGTGTCTCCTCCGGCGTTCTCATTCTCCTGCGACAAATTGGTGCCCCCGAGTTCGACGCTTCAGAGCTATCCCTCGCGGAATCCTTGGCGTCTCAGGCCACCCTTGCGCTCGAACTAGCCTCCGCTCGCCACGCACAGGACGTGGCAGCGCTGCTCGACGAGCGTGACCGCATCGGGCGCGACCTGCACGATTTCGCGATCCAGCAGCTCTTCGCGACCGGCATGGCGCTGGACGCAGCGAAGCAGAAAGTTGCAGCGGGGCAGGCCGATCCCTCATCCATTGAGGCGCTTATCGATTCGTCCCTCGCTTCCATTGACGAGGCTGTCCGCCAGATCCGCACCATCGTGCACAATTTGCGCGAGCGCGACAAGGCGGTCGGCCTCGTCGAGCGTATTCGCCGCGAGTCCTCACTGACCCGTTCCGCGCTGGGTTTTGCTCCCTCACTCGTCATCACGCTCGACGGGCGCGCCATCAACTCAGACTTGGATAACGAGCTCGTTGTCATTGATGAGTTCGATGGGCGCGTCGATCCCGACCTCTCCGACGACGTCGTGGCAATCGTGCGTGAAGGCCTGTCCAACATCGCCCGTCATGCACACGCAACCGCGGCGACCGTGTGCGTCGATGTCTCGGGACAAGGAAAGACTGGACGCGTGCGAATCACGATCAACGACGACGGTCGTGGCATCGACCCATCGCGTACCCGAAACTCCGGCTTGGCGAACATGGCGGAACGTGCACGACGCCACCACGGCAGCTTCGACGCAGACACAGGCGACGGCGGTGTTGGCACTCAGATTCGTTGGATTGCCCCGCTCGAAGGCTAAGGTCACAGAGCCGCAGAGACGACGGTGGGGGTGGATGTTCCAATTGGAACTCCACCCCCACCGCATGCGGGCGAGAAACACTATCTCTCGGCCGTCAACTGAGCGTCACCCCAGCCACTGACCACCGCTGGAGAAGGTGTACCAACGCCAGCCGATCCAGTGGCCGCCCGTGTACATGTCGCCACCGGTCCCGAAGTAGTACCAGACCCCGCCGATCTGCTGCCAGCCGGTGACCATCCGGCCCGAGGCATCGAAGTAGTACCAGGTGCCTCCGATCGGCTTCCAACCGATCGTCATGGCGCCACTGTCACCCATGAGGTACCAGTTCGAGCCCATCTGGAGCCATCCCGTGTGCATCGAGCCAGAGGGATCCAGGTAGTACCACGCGCCGCTCGTGTAGAGCCAGCCGGTCTTCATGACGCCGTTGGAGGCGAAGAAGAACCACTTGTCTCCCACCATCTGCCAGCCCGTGGCCATCGCGCCGGTCTCCGGTGTCAGGTAGAACCACGAGCCACCCAGGTTGACCCATCCTGTGACCTGCGCTCCGGCACCGTTGTGGTAGCGCCACGCACCATCCCAGTACACCCAACCCGTCAGCATGTAGCCGTTCTGATCGAAGCGGTACACGCGGCCATCAAGGGTGAGGGTCTCGTTCTTGGCGTAGTCTCCACCGGTGATCTTCCACCACCAGCCGATGCCGTCGTTCATCCAGGTACCCACCGCGTGATCGGGCGTGGGTGCCGGATCGGGGGTCGGGTCGGGCGTGGGTGCCGGATCGGGGGTCGGGTCGGGCGTGGGTGCCGGATCCGGGGTCGGGTCCGGCGTGGGTGCCGGTTCCTCAGCCAAGGCGAGGGTAACCAGACCCGATTCGGTGACCCCGGCCTCGTTCATGGCCATGACGCGGATGACCGAGCCGTTGTTCTCACCGTCGATGGTGAGGGTCAGCTCGGGGCCGTTCTCGTCTTCGACGATGGCCCACGAGTCGGAGCCCTCGCGCTTGATCTGCCAGAACAGGGTCGGGGCGGGCTTGCCGCTGGCCTCGGCCTTGATCGTGACCTGTGTGCCTTCCTTTGCCGTCACGGTGCGGAAGGCACCATCGCCGGAGATCTGCGCGTCTTCGGCGGGATTGGCGGTCACGGTGAGGGGCTTGATGACCGGGGGCTCTTGATCATCGGGGTCCGGGGTCGGCGCAGCAGCCGCGAAGGCCTCGACTTCCGCGAGCGCGAACTCGCCGAACTCGGTGGGCTGGATGACGCGGATGAAGCGTGCGTCGAAGCCCTCGAAGTCGACCGCGCTCGGGCGGCCGCCGACTCCGTCGACCTTGATCGCGTGGACGCCGTCAACTGCACCAGCCGTCGCGGGGTTGAAGGAGGCATCGAGGCGCGTCGTGGAGGCGACCACCCAGAAGTCGTGCAGGCGCTGGTCGCACGAGATTCCCTGGCAGTTGTCGGACGACGAGCGGTTCCAGACGTTCACGACGCCGAGAGGGTGTTCCTCGCCGAGGTCGACCTCCCACCAGGGGTTGGCCTGCTTACCCGTGTGGGCGACCGAGCCGTTGTCCCACACGCCGTCCGTATTGCCGTCAACGGCGCGCGAGGCGCTGCCGCCCCAACCGGTCGAGGACATCGTGGCCGTCTTGTTGAGGGCGAGGTTGTCGCTGCCCTTGGTGACAGTGAGGGTCGCGCGTGCCGAGGTCGTGGAGCCGTTGGCATTCGTGGCGACCGCGTAGAACTGTGTGCCGTCATCCTCGAGTGTCGCCGTCAGCGTGTACATGGCGCTCGTGGCGTCCGGGATTGCCGTTCCCTCGGTCGCTCCCTTGGGGACGCGGTACCACTGGATGGTGGCGGCCGGGCGGCCCGAAGCGACGACCGTGAAGGTAGCGCTCTCCCCCGCCTTCACGGACACCGAGGAGGGATCCGTGGCGATGACCGGCGGCTGAGTGGCCGCGTTCTCGCCGTAGACGTGCACGGTCGCACTCACGGAACCCAGGCGAATCGGATCGGCGTAGTAGGCGGGATGCGCCAGCTCGAGGCGTAGAGGTGTCACCTTGCCGGGCTCAAGGACGAGGCCCTCGCCCACTTCTCCGGCCTCGATCTGTGCACCGGTCACTTCAATGGACGTGGTCCCCAGAGTGATCTTGTACGTTGTCGAGGCATCGAAGTTGCCCGAGAACTTCAGGGTTAGGTCGGTGATGGCCTTATCCCCCTTGTTCACGAGATAGGCGTCGTAGGCCTGCGGACCGGAGTAGCGCATCGCGGAGGCCCGTCCGAAGAACTGCTCCGAGGAGATGGTCGCTCCGTCGACGGCGGTCACCGTCTGGGTGGGAATGTACGTGGGGGCACCGTCGAAGGTCACCTTGATGACGGGACGCAGGTTCGGCTCCGGATTCTCGCCCGACATGGTCACGGTGAGGGTGGTGCCGTCCTGGGAGAAGTCGAGGGCGCGGTCGGTACCATCCACGGTCACGGCGCTCACGTGACCGCCGACGCTGGGAAGCGTCAGCGTCTTGCCGGGGCTCCACAGCTCGGGGAAGAAGTAGAGGTCGTTGCCCTTGGTCATCACCTTGCCCCAGTTGGGGGCGGGGAACCACGTCGGGCGCGCTCCGGTGATGGCGTCGGGATGACGCGCCATCCACTGGCCGACCTCGGTGACGACGCCGGAATCGAAGGCGTCGATCGTGCCGTCGCCCTTCGGGCCGACGTTGTATGCAAACTGGCCACCCGATGCGACCGTACCGATGAGGTTGTTGACCAGCTCGCGTTCCTTGTAGCTCTTCGCGCTATCATCGCGGTTCGCCCACGAGCAGTAGCCCCAGCAGGCCGGGTAGATCGAGCGAATCGACTCCCACGGGCCCATGTGGAAGTCCGTGGTCACCGAGTTGTCACCGCCGACCTCGAAGTCACCGGCCTTGTTCCACACGCGGGAGTTGACCATCGTGTCGGGCTGGAGCTCGTGGACCCACTGGGCCATGCGCTGAGACTGCTCCGCGGTGGGGCCGCCCATGTCGAACCACAGTTCGGCGATCGGGCCGTAGTTGGTGAGGAGCTCGGTGAGCTGGGGCTTGATGACGGTCGTCATCAGTTCCTCATCGATGGGGTTGACATTGCCGTAGGGCTCGGGGGTCTGCTTCGTCCAGTCGATGATCGAGAAGTAGAAGGCGAGCTTCACGTCGCGCTTGTTGCACTCGGTGGACAGCTCCTTCATCGGGTCTTTGCCGTAGTTGGACTGCTTGACAATGTTGTAGTCGGTCGTCTTCGTGTCCCACATGGCGAAGCCGTCGTGGTGTTTCGACGTGATCATCAGGTACTTCATGCCGGAGTCGTGGACCGTCTGGCAGATGGCCGCGGCATCGAAGTTGGCGGCCAGGTCTTTGGCCTTGAGCAGGTAGTCCTCAGTGGGGATGTTCTCCCAGGCCTTGATCTGCTCGGGGTAGCCCATTGCCTGGCGGTGTCCGTTGTAGTAGCCGCCGTAGACGGAGTAGACGCCGAAGTGCATGAACATGCCGTACTGGAGTTCCTGCCACTTGGCAATTTTCGGGGTGGAGCTCAGTGGGACCGCTGCGGGGACGCCGGTAGGCGCTGGCGGCGCGTCGGCAAAAGTGGGGGCGCTCATGGGTGCGAGCACCAGTGCCGTAGCGACCGCACACCCGGCAAGCATTCGCTTGAGGTTCACGGGGTGTCCTTTCAAGGGGTAATGGTGGACAACGGTGTCCGTCCTCAACGGTGAGGATGAGGCGAACGTTACCCCACAGGGCTTTCCCGTGAATCAGTTTGATAGTAGCTTTCTCGAAAATCAGGGGGTTCCCCGTTTAGGCGGAAACTAAAACGGTCGTACTATTCGATCTCTTGCGCTCGCACATACGACAAGCGGGCCGGTTACCCCGACCCGCTTGTTCACCCTCCTCCCCTCAGGGACGAGGCAGTGGCTCAGTTACGCCACGCGGCAGCCCTCTGCCCGGCAACCCAGGCGGCAACCTGCGTACGGCGCTGCAGCCCCATCTTGGACAGCAACGACGTGATGTGGTTCTTCACGGTCTTCTCGGCGACACCGAGCTTTTCGCCGATCTCACGGTTCGACAGACCATCTCCGATCAGGTCAAGAACCTTACGCTCCGACGGCGTCAGGTCAGCGGTCGGATCCTCGTGATCGACGCGCCGACGCGTGAGCGTACGCTCATCCAGCAGGACGCGGCCATCCGCGACAGCCTTGATAACGTCCGTGATCTCAGCTCCGCGCACGGTCTTGAGAATGTACGCGCGTGCTCCGGCCTCCAGGGACTCAGCCAGGGCCTCGTCGTCGTCGAAGGACGTCAGGACCACCGGGAGGATCTGCGGATGAGAGGCGCGCAGGCGATTCATGATGTCGATACCCGTCCCGTCGGGCAGCTGCAGATCAACGAGGATGACGTCGGGGCGCACCAGATCGGCGCGACGCACGGCGTCAGCGACCGACCCGGCTTCAGCAACGACCTCCAGGGCCTCATCTCGGTCAACGATCTCAGCAATGCCACGTCGAACGATCTCGTGATCGTCGACGATCATAACGCGCGTGCGCGCAACGGTATTTTCACTCACGTGTCTGATTCTAACGGTCAGGAGGGCACGCGCCCTCGATTACTATTTCTTACTGCTCCGGAGATAGGCGGCTCATCGCATCCTGCGCGGCCGCGTTCTCCGCGTGCTTCTTCGACGAGGCCTGCCCCGTCCCGAGTGCATCCGAACGCCCGGAGACGAAGGCCTGCGCCGTAAACACGCGCTGGTGATCCGGCCCCTCGCCCTCCACCTCGTAGGACACCTCGCCCAGGCCCTGTGCCTGGGCGTACTCGATGAGGATCGTCTTCCAGTCCTGATGCTGACCACGCGAGGGGGCATCCACCAGCAGGAAGCTGAGACGCTCCAGGATCACGCGACGAGCTTCCTCAAGCCCGCTCGTCAGGTAGGTCGCGCCGATCAGCGCCTCGAACGTGTCGGAGAGGATGGAATCCTTATCCCTCCCTCCGTGCGTTGACTCTCCTTTGCCGAGGAACACGAAGTCACCCAGGTTAATGCGCCGAGCTGCTGCGGCCAGAGGCTGCTGCGAGACTGTGGCCGCGCGCATGCGCGACAGATCAGACTCTGCGACGTCGGGGTACTGCTCGTAAAGCTTCTCCGCAATCACGATGGAGAGCACCGAATCGCCGAGAAACTCCAGCCGCTCATTATTGGCGATTCCTCCAGCCTCGTTCGCGTAGGAACGATGCACCAGAGCGAGCTGTAACAGCGGCGCGTCGATGCGTGTCCCCCAGGCGTCGACGAGGGCGTCTGTATCCGTGCGCGGGGGTACCGGTAAGTGCTTCGAACGGGCCATCACGAACGCTCCGACTCGCCATCCTCCCCCAGCAGGGATGCCAGGGAAGCCAGGCGCGGATCGACGACGAAGTGCTCGTGATCCTCGGGCAGGTCCGCCCACTTCTCACCGCACACATCGCACAGGCCCGCGCAGTCGTCGCTGCACAGCGGGCGCGGGTCGACGAGGGGGACGATCGCGTCGCGCAGCTGGGTCTCGATATCGATGGTGTCGCGCTCGCCGATGACGAACAGGTCATCTGCTTCTTCACCCTCGTCGTCCGCGGACGTCAGGGCCGGGGCACCGGGCTCGAAGTAGACCTCTTGGCTGACGACGTCGTGGTGCTCGCGCACCTCGTCGAGGCAGCGCACGCACTCACCGACGAGGTCCACCGATGTTGCCAGCGAGACGAGAACACCGTCCTCGACGCTGGTCATGTCCACGGAGATGTCCAGAGGCACGCCGGGCACGGCCGACATCGAGGGAGTTCCGAGGTCGTCAGGGGTCACCCACACGAGGTCCTCATGCAACGTGGATCCGAGAGCGCGAGGCAGACGCGCCAGGGACAGCACCAGGGTTTTGTCACTCATTGGCCAGGTCCACATCTGTCACGCCAACGCCGCGGCGCTCGGCGATCGTTCGACGGCCCGCATCCGTGCGGCGCGACAGGTCGGAAATGAGCTTCGCGAGCTCATCGAGGGAGTTCGCAACGTAGTCGTCGGCTCCCTCGCGTAGCGATGCCGCTGAGCGCTTCGCCTCGGACACGATTTCGCGCGCACGGTCCTCGGCCATGCGCACGATGTTCTCAGTGGAGACGATGCGCGCCGCCTGTGCGTTCGCGTCGGCGATCGTCGCCTCGGCGTCCGAACGCGCCTGTGAGACGAGAGCTGTCGCCTCGTCGTCCGCTCGCGAGCGCGTCCGTTCAGCTTCCTCCTCGGCATCAGAGATGATCTGTGCGGCGCGCTCGTTGGCCTGGTCGAGGGTGGAGGATGCGCGCGAGTTCGCCTCGGCGATACGGGTTTCTGCCGCGGAGTCCGCGCGCCCCAGGACCGCGTCGGCATCGGCGACGACGGCGTCGGCAGCAACGAGATCCTCCGGCAGAGCCTCGCGTGCCTGATCCAGGAGGTCAAGCAGCTCCGCCTTGTTAATCATGATGGATGCGGACAGAGGAACGGTGCGCGAGGACTCGACGAGATCCTCGATCTGATCGAGGGCGGCGATCACGGTGGAGGGACCGTAGACGGTTTCCTCGTTCCACTCGTCCTGCGTCTTGTTGTCGGGCGTATCAGCCATGGCTGCCTCCTGCGTTCCACCGAGCATGATTCAGCTTCTATTGTCGGTCAGAAATCGCTCAACCGCTGGCGGGACATACCGAGAAATATCCTTTTTGAGTCCGAATAGCTCGCGGATGGCGCTCGACGAGACATGCGCGAGCGCGGGGCGGGTCGGGATCCACCATGTGTCGATGCCACCGACCTCGTCGTTAAAGGCAGCCTGAGGGGCCTCGTGATCGAGATCTATTGCCGAGCGCACGCCCTTGACGATGAGTGTGGCACCCAAGCGCGAGGCCTCGTCCATCGTCGCCCCTTCCAAGGCCACGACGTCGACGTTGCTCAGGTGGGCGGTGGCTTCCTCGATGAGAGCGACCCTGCGGCCGGTTGGGATCAGCCCATGTTTGGCGGGGTTGATGCCGACGCCGATAATGAGCCGATCGGCGATGGCGCAGGCGCGCTCAGCGACGTCAAGGTGTCCGTTGGTGAAGGGGTCGAAAGAGCCGGGAAACAGTGCGATCATCGGCGGTCCTCCTCACTCATCGACGAGGCCTCGGCCTCCTCGGGAGCGCTCACGCCGCCTTCTGAGTCTTCCGTGGGTAGTGGCGGGCCCGCGAAATAGGCGACGGTCTCACCCCACGTGCGCTGGTCTTCTAGGACGAGGAAGGGCGGCCATGTGGGCGCGGGTGCGCGGGTCGAGCGCTCGACGACGACGAGCGCATCGGGGCCGATCCAGGGGCCGAGCAGCGACAGGACGGCGGTCATGTCCGCCTCGGCAATGTCGTAGGGAGGGTCGATGAAGACGAGGTCGACGTCTCCGCGCAGATCTTCACCGGTGCGTGCGCAGAGATACGAACGCGCGTCAGCTGTGACGACGCGTGCGGGCAGACCGGTCAAGCGGACGTTGGCGGAGGCGACGCGCGCCGCCGCAGACGCTTTCTCGACGAGCGTTGCGTGAGCGCTACCGCGCGAGAGCGCCTCCAGGCCGAGCGCGCCCGTCCCGGCGTACAGGTCCAACACGGTTGTCCCATTCAGGACGTTCATGTGGTCAAGACGGGAGAAAAGCGCCTCGCGCACACGCTCCGATGTGGGGCGCGTCCCGGACTTGGGCACGGCGAGGGTTCGTCCTTTGGCGCTACCTGCGACGATTCTGGTCATGCCTCTACCCTACCGGGCACGCCTCAGGAGCGTTGCATCCACTCGACTTGCCCTCGGAGGCACCACGCAGGGCACGGGCCCTGACAATGGCATGCCTGATCGAACAGAGTAACTCGCTACGGGAGATGCAGCACTAGTGGCGATCAATATTGCGCTGCGCCGGAACAATCGCTTCGAAGACGTATTGGATGCCTAGCACGAGGAAACCTCCACCAAGTCCAACCAATGCTCCGGCGATAAACAGGCGGTACGCACTGTCCCGTTGAAGGTCACTACTCGAAATGACAAGAAAGAGCCCTTGGCGAGCGAGAGAGTTATGGTCCCACTCATACCAATTAAAGATGTCTTCAAGCGTCTCGGAGGGAGCCTGGCTCGCCTGCTGAAGAAACTCACCTTTATCCCGTGATACCGAGTAAGAAACGGCAGGATATTCCGCACCATCGAACGCGTAGACCTCCACACCTGGCAAAGTAAGGTTCCACGAGTCGAGCGAGCTACGAACAAATCGATACTGATCGCCAAGAGGACAGCGGATCTTGACAGTGAGAGGCATATCGCTTAACACGATTGCTGTGACTTCTCCGACCGCGTCTGGAGAAAAGGAAGCCGCACCATCAGCGGCAGCACGATCCCAAACTTCCTTGGAATTCACTGTACTTACTGTATAGCTTCCACCATCGGCAAGGTCAACGGTACACTCAAGCGGTGAATCATATTGCTTTGTCAGATGACCCTGCCGAGACATTCCAAGATAGATTGTTAGCGGCGACTCAGGCGCACCAGAAATGTCATTTTCAGAGAATTCCAAATAGGCGTTCTCATCTTTTCCGTCGATCGATATTGTGACAACGCCTCTCACTTGCCCAAGTGACCCCTCCTGCATGACAAGGAGACCCATCGCCTCGTGAGCTCCATCGTTACGAGAGCTATCACCGGTATACGGGTATACCCACAATAGTGACAGGGCGACAGCAATTGTTCCTAGCGTTAGGAAAAAGATACCACGCGAGAACTGACCCATAACTTCATCCTACCCACAGGAACAATAGCGCATGCCTCTACCCTACCAGCCCAGCTAGGAGCGCTGCATCCATTCGAGTTGCCCATCCGAGGCGGCCCGCAGGGCGCGGGCGAGGTCGGGGTAGGCCGACAGGGTCGGATCCTGGGCGAGCAGGGCCTCCGCCTCGCTCTTGGAGGCCCGGATCAGGGCCTCGTCGCGGCGCACCGACAGGAAGCGCAGGTGCGTGGCGGTGCCGGACTGACCGGCACCCAGCACGTCGCCCTCCTTGCGCAGGCGCAGGTCGGCTTCGGCGAGCTCGAATCCGTCCGCCGTCGTCGCGAAAGCCTGGAGCCTGGCCATGCCCGAGTCCGTCAGCTCGTGGCGATGCATGGCGATGCACAGGGAAGGCAGGTCGGAGCGCCCGACACGCCCGCGCAACTGGTGAAGCTGGGCGAGCCCGAATTGTTGGGCGTCGAGGATCACCATGAGGGTCGCCTCCGAGACGTCGACGCCGACCTCAATGACGGTCGTCGCCACGAGGAGTGGGGCGCGTCCGGCGGTAAAATCCTCCATGATCTGGGCTTTCACGGGCGCGGGCGTGCGCCCCGTGAGCTCGTGGATAGCCACGCCCGCGAGCGCGGGATGGGAACGGAGGTAGGCGGCAACCTCACTGACGGATGCGAGTGGGCGCGCGTGTTCCTCGTCGGCATCGCTCACCTCGTCAGTAGCGTCGATACGCGGGCACACGACATAGACGCGCCGCCCCTGTGCGATCTCTTCGGCGACTCTGGCCCACGTACGCTCCACCCACGCAGCGTTTGCGGCGTCCGCGAGGTAGGTGGCCACGGGTGCGCGACCGCTGGGCATCCCGCTCATGCGCGTCTCGTCCAAGTCACCGAACACGGTCATCGCGATTGTGCGCGGGATTGGCGTCGCGCTCATCACTAGTTCGTGGACACCGCGACCATCTTCCCGGGCTCGACGGAGCGTGGCACGCTGCTCGACGCCGAAGCGGTGCTGCTCGTCGACGACGACCAGCGCGAGGTCTGCGAAACGCACGCTGTCTTGGAACAGTGCGTGCGTGCCCACGATGATGAGGGGCGCGTTGGAGGTCATCGCCGCGGCGATTTCGCGGCGCACCGCCGGCGTCGTCGAGCCCGTCAGCAGTCGCACATCGGGGGTGTCGTCCCCCAGGGGGGCGAGGAGGTTTCGCACAGATGCGGCGTGCTGCTCGGCCAGGACTTCCGTGGGAGCGACCAGGGCTCCCTGATGCCCGGCGGCGATAACCTGGAGCAGCGCGAGGAGCGCGACGACGGTTTTGCCCGAACCAACGTCCCCCTGCAGGAGCCGCTGCATCGGTACTTCTCCAGCCAGGTCGGCGCCGATCTGGGCCACCGCCTCGCTCTGGGAGTGGGTGAGTTCGAAGGGCAGGGCGCGTCTGAAGCGCTCAAGCAGTGGGGCTTCGCGCGGCGAGGCCAGGGCGGGGGTCGAGCGCGCTCCCCGGCACCTGGCGGCCAGGCCTACCTGGAGGACGAAGGCCTCCGTGAAGGCCAGTGCCCGGCGCGCCCGCTGGTAGTCCTCGTCCGTTTCCGGCTGGTGCAGGCGGCGCAGCGACTGGGCGTAGGAGTCGATGCGCTGGTGCCCTCGCACGTCGGCGGGTACAACGTCGGGAACGTCCGCGTCGTCCAGGTGTTCGAGGACCATGCCGACGGCGCGGGCGATGGCCCACGAGGTCAGCTTGCCCGTCACCGGGTAGATCGAGATGGGGCGGGTCGCGATGCGGTCGATATCCTCGCCGTCGACGCCTTCGAAGGAGGGGTGGGTGAGCTGGAGTTTGCCGCGGTAGGCGCCGACCTTGCCGGCGAAGAGGAAGGAGGATCCCGGGGTGAGGAGACGCTCGATGGGGGCGAGCTTGAACTGGTTTTTCGCGAAGAAGGTAGCGGACAGGAACTGGACGCCGTCGGTGAGGCTCACCTCCAGGCGCACGCCCGATCCGGAACGGTTGGCGACCAGGTGGGTGCCCGCAACCTCGGCCAGGATCGTGACATCCTCCCCCTCGCGCAGCGACGACAGCGGGGTGAGCCTGCCCCAGTGGTAGTAGCGGCGCGGGGCGACGAGCAGCAGGTCGCCGACCGTGAGGATACCCGCGCCCTCAAGTGCCTTCGCGGTTTTCTTCGGCAGGCGCAGGGACAGCGGGATGTCGAGCGCGCTCACGAGGCGCACCCCGCGACGAGGCTCGGGCCCGCCTGTCCGCCGTCCCACGTTTCCAGGTCGATGGAGGAGGAGGCGTCGCGCGTGGACAGGAGCTGGCGCACTGTCGCCACCGTGTACGGGCCGTCGTCCTCGCGCGAGATCAGGAGTCGCCACGCGCGCGCTCCCCCACGCGCGGCCTCGGCCAGGGCCTCGGCGATGCCCTCAGGGTCTCCGTCACGAGGCAGGGGCGCGCTCGCGCTGGACATCAGGGCGTCGTGCGCTCCATCCCGGAGCATGCGAGCCAGCGTCGGCGCCGCCTCAATCCCGCCCGGCTGCGGCACAAACAGCGGGGCGCAGGCGCGTGCGACGGCGAGAACGTCCAGGTCGTCGCGGCTATCGGCGCGCAGGATCGCGGGAACGCCCGGGGCGGGTGCTGGCAGCACCGAGGCCACCGTGCCCACCAGGGCGGCGCTGGCCTCGTCGCAGGGGGCGACGAGCGTGACGCCCGTGCGCGAGCCCGCCGCCGACACGATCCCGGCGGCGTCCATCGCGCTGGGTTCGAGGAAGACCACCGCCCCGGCGCGCGCCAGGTCCTCCACAAGGCCCGGGGCCCGCGTGCAGGCGATGACCCGCGCCCTATCGACCCGTCGCATCGGTCGACGTTGCAGCAAGCGAACCCCTCGGTGGGTGAGCCCCTCGTCGGCGAGCTCGTCGATGCCGATCTGCGCGTCCGGGCGCGCGTCGCTGACCTGGAAGCGCACGACCTGACCCGAGGTGGGGTGCGCGGCCAGCGGTGCGGAGGTGTCTACGTGCAGTCGCCACTCCCCCATGCCGAACAGGTCCACGCGCCCAACGTAGGACAGGCGCGCACCCAAGCCTGTGAGTCGGGCCAGGAGGACGCGCAGGTCCTCCTCGACGCCCTCGACGATGATGTCGACCGTGAAGTCGCGGCCCGGCGGCGGCGAGGCGGGCTCGGGCGCCCGCGAATGGCGACGCGTCAGGTCGGCGAGCATCGCCGTGAAGGATTGGAGGATGCCGACGTCATCCCGCATGGTAGCGTCAATGCATGCCAGAACCAGCGCGATGAAGGCACCACCCGGGTCGATCCTGCCCGTCGCCTCGTTCGTCGCGTCCACGAGGCCGATCTGTGCCTGGGAGGAGAAACGAGAAAAGACGTCCTCCGCCTCGGGCAGCGTGGGTCCCAGCTCCGCAACCTCGCGCGCGGCACCTCCCAGCATCTCCGCCAGCGCATCCGACCAGTCGATAAAGGACGAGGTCGGCGCAAGGGAGGAGGCGAGCATCCGACGCAGGACCAGGGGCGTCACCTGCGCCGCGTCCCCCAGGGCCCCCGCCCACGCCTCGAACAGGGCGGCCAGGGCAACGCCGCTGTGCCCCACGCCCCTGCGGATCAGGGTCTCCACGGCCGCTTCGAGCGCGACGCGCAGATGCGCGCGCGGCTCCAGGGAATCCATCGCGGCCGCGAGGGCGGCCATCGTGGCCGCCGCGTTCGTACCCGTGTCGCAGTCCGCTCCGTCCCAGCCGTCCAGGTCGTCAAGGAAGGGGGCGAGCCTGGCGGCCTCCTCGGCCCCCGCTCGGCACGCCGCGATTATCACCGATGCATTCAGTTCCATGACTCCCCTTTCCGGCACCCTCAATTGTCCCCACGGCGCCCGCTGTGTGCGACCTGACATGACCGATACGCCGTGCGACTTGTTGAAAGTGCGCATCATCCGCTATTCTGTCATGGTTGCCTTCGGTTCAAGCACCGAAGGATGCGTTTCCCGCGACCGCGGGGAGCCAAAGACTGAACTGGAAGACATACCGAGGAGAACATCGTGGCTGCCGTTTGTGACGTGTGCGGTAAGGGACCCGGCTTCGGCAAGAGCGTGTCGCACTCGCACGTTCGCACCAACCGCCGGTGGAATCCGAACATCCAGCGCGTTCGCGCCCTGGTCAATGGGACGCCCAAGCGCCTGAACGTGTGCACCAAGTGCCTGAAGTCCGACAAGGTCGCCCGCGCGATCTGAGTCGACGACGCTAACGTAACGCTGGAGGGGCGAGCCGACAGGCTCGCCCCTCCAGCGTTTATTCGCTCGCTGCCTCAGCTGCGCGCATCCCCCTGAATGAACGTGGATGAACGCCCGCGACTCATCGTCGCGGGCGTTCATTGTCCTCCGCCGAGCTCAGAGGCTCAACCGGTTACCGGGCGCGGCCGCTACAGGAGTCCCGCAGCCAAATCCAGCGGCGTTCCGAAACGATGGTTCGTGATCGCCACCGCCTGTTCACGCAGGAAGGGCAGCAGTTCCGTATGCGGGCACGGCGTCACCGCCCCCGTGTACAGCGCAACATCGGGGCTTCCCATGCTTACGCGACTTGCGCGTTCCCACCGTTGCTCCGAGGTTTCCTCGCGCGGGCCAAGAATACGCACGCGCATTCCCAGGCCGCCCGAGTTGGCCACCAGCGTCAGGCGCGACTCCCACAAGGCCTCATCCTCGACCGTCACCTCAATATCCAGGGACTCGAGAAGGTCCGCCACGGAGGGAGGAAGCGCGTCGGCAAGGGACAGGCCGATCGGCCCACCCGCGAGAACACCGGCCGCCACAACTCGCGCAATATCCACGAGGGCGGTCCCGGCGGCGGCCCGCACCAAGACAGGAGTGGGGCGGTAACGCAGAACATTGCGCTCACATGCCATGGCGGTAACGTCACGATTAACCCCGTACGTGGAGGCCCAAGCGGCCGCGTCATGTGCGACGGCCCGGCCGAGCTCTGCCTCCTCGTCCGCACTCAGGTGAGGGAGCACCGCATGGCACAGGGCACGAACACTCGGCGCAAGCGCAGCAGTATCCATGGCACCCTCCCCCACAGCCACCTCTCGAACAGGCTCGACCTCCCCGAGGCCCAGCAGGTACGAGGGACCGCCGGCTTTCGTGGTCGATCCGATGGCCGAGCGTTTCCATCCACCAAAAGGCTGACGGCGAACGATCGCGCCCGTGATGCCACGGTTAACGTAGAGGTTTCCGGCCTCAATACCATCCAGCCACATCGCTAGTTCCTCGGTGTCGAGGGTGTGCAGGCCGGAGGTCAGGCCGTAGTCGACCTCGTTGACGGCCTCGATGGCTTCCTCGAGTGTATCGACACGCATGACGCCGAGGACGGGCGCGAAGTATTCCGTCAGATGGAACTCGCTGCCGGGGACCACGCCAGCACGGATACCCGGGGTCCAGAGCCCATCGCCCAGGTAGCGCGGCTTGAGCACCCAGTGCTCACCCTCCCCCAGGGCGGTCAGGCCTCGCACGGCCTTCTCATCATCAGGAACGACGACGGGACCGACCTGAGAGTCCAGTGACGCCGGCAATCCCACCCGCAGCGACGCGGTCGCGTCAACGAGCTGACGCGCAATACGCGTGGAGCGTCCCGCCGAACCCACGAGGATCAGCAGAGAGGAAGCCGAGCATTTCTGCCCCGCGTGTGCGAAAGCCGAGTGCACGATGTCGCGCACCGCCAGATCGGGATCCGCCGAGGAGGTCACGATAATGGCGTTCTTGCCGCTGGTCTCCCCCAGCAGGTGCATGTCTGGCTTCCAGGAGCGGAAGAGACGAGCCGTGTCGTACGAGCCGGTCAGCACGACGCGGTCGACGCCCTCGTGGGTCACGAGATAGTGCGACACGTCCCCGTCGTCGAGCGGGGCGAGTACCACCAGGTCTCGAGGGACCCCGGCCTCGTGAAAGGCCGCGACAAGCTCAGCCGCGCAACGCTTAGCTGGCGGGGCGGGCTTCAGAATGACCGCGCTACCAGCCGCGAGCGCCGCGGCGACACCACCAACGGGAATGGCCACAGGGAAGTTCCACGGGGAGGCGACGACGGTGACATCCACAGGTACGAATCGCGCCCCCGCCATGTACGCCTCATCGGTGAGCTGCAACGACGCATCCGCATAGTGGTGGCAGAAGTCGACGGCCTCGCTCACCTCGGGGTCAGCCTGATCGATGGTCTTTCCGGCCTCAGATCCGGCGACCTCGATCAGCTCACCCCTGCGCGCTGCGAGGACGTCGCCGACACGATGCAGCGTCGCGGCTCGTTCGTCGGCAGACAATGTCTGCCAGGAGCGTGCGGCGCGGGCAGCTGCCTCGACGAGGCCGTCCACTGCCTCGTTCGTCGCCAGCGCTTCCGCTCCGTCATGCACGGCCTTCACGCCCCGGGTTGAGCCAGGGATCGCCGCGGCGATATCACGTGCCCACTGGCGGTTTGCCGCCAGGGCTGGATCTGAGTCTGCCTCGGACGTGAACGGGCGGTGCGCACGCTCGGCCAGGCTCCCCTGCTCTGGTGCCACCCCGGCCTCGCGCTCGGCCAGACGGTTCTGGCGGCGGTTCGGAACGGGAACTGGTGCGTCCGGATCAACGTCGGACAGCGCTGCCAGGAAACGGTCGCGTTCGCGCGCGAAGACGTCCTCGTTCTCGGCGATATCGAAGACACCGGACATAAAGTTCTCTGGTGCCGCGTTTTCCTCCAGGCGGCGCACCAGGTAAGAAATGGCAACGTCGAACTCACGGGGGTTGACGACCGGGACGTACAGAAGGAGAGAACCAACGTCGCGGCGCACGACCTCTTGGATGCCCGTCGCCATGCCGGAGAGCATCTCGAACTCGACGCTGTCCTCAACACCGCGCGCGGCGCGCAGCTCGTAGGCGAAAGCAATGTCGAAGATGTTTTGTCCGGCCACACCCAGTCGGATCGCTCGCGTGCGTTCCGGGGTCATCGCCCAGCTGAGCATGCGCTTATAGTTGGTGTCTGTGGCCTGCTTGGACGGCCAGGTTGTCAGCTCCCACCCGTGGATCTCCGCATCCACCCGCTCCATGGACAGGTTCGCACCCTTGACGATGCGCACCTTGATGCGCGAACCCCCCGCGTCCACGCGCGTGCGCGCCCACTCCTGGAGGCGCTGGAGGGCACCGAGCGAATCGGGCAGGTAGGCCTGAAGGACGATGCCCGCCTCGTAGCCGCGCATGTCCGGCTGATCGAGAATCGCGGTGAAGACAGCGATCGTCAGGTCGAGATCCTTGTAGTCCTCCATGTCGAGGTTGAGGAATGTTCCGTGATCACACGCGAGACGGTACAGGGGCAGGAGTGCGTTCACGCCGTGCTCGACGACCTCCTCGAAGCCCCACGGGTTGTGAGGGCCAGTCACGGCAGAGACCTTGATGGAGACATAGTCGACGTCCTCGCGAGTCACGAGGCGAGACACCTCTGCCAGGCGGTGTGCCGCCTCTTTCTCGCCGAGAACCGCCTCGCCGAGGAGGTTCACGTTCAGGCGGTGCCCGCCCTGACGCAGGCGCGCGAGCGCGGGGCCGAGGCCCTTGTCAGTCGCATCGACGACGAGATCACCGACGATCTCGCGGAACACGCGTCGCGCAACCGTCGTCACAGTGCGGGGCGCGAGGCGCGAGGCGGTCGATCCGAGCCCCATCGCCGCGGCCAGGGCCGGGGGCAGGAAGTTTTTACGGCCAGCCGACAGGCGCTTCAACGCCTCACTGGCCACATCTAGGTCCGCTGGACGCACGACGTCGTCGACGAATCGAGTGGTGAACGTCAGACCGTCCGGATCAGAGAGGATACGGGAGAGAATCTTGGCCGATTGCGGAGTCGGCTCATGGGCCGATTCATCGGCCCAGCGGCGGGCTCGAATGATCGCTCTCTCCCCCAGTGCCCACAGATCATCGGGGCAGCGTCGAGCGTTGGAATCGGGGCGGGGCGGGGTAGGAACGGCGACGTTCGTCATGCGTAGACCTCCAGGCGTGGATGAGCGACGGATTCTCCGCGTCACGTGCAGCAGCTTCGCTGGACACGTTCGGCAAAACTCCCGACATCGTGAAGTATGCTGGTTTGTCCATGCTAACCCTTCTCAGGGTTCTCCGTGGCACCAGCGCATGACCATCATACAAGCAACAAGGGACCTAAGCCCCAACTCGCGAAAAACAGCCGCAAACCCTCATCGTCTGTGTCGCTTTTCACAACACGGCGCCGCCTGTGCGGAGGCACCCCCGGCCTCGTTCACGAACGAACGAGCCAGCGCACCTTCACGTCGTCAACCACACCGGCCATCACCTCGTGCATATTGAATTCACGCCCACCATTAGCGCGCGAACACAACCACTGCACCTGCAAACCATCGGACAGCGCCACGAGCTTACGGGCAATCTGCTCACTGGGCGCATCGTCGCGAACCTCGCCACGCGCCTTGCCATGCTCGATCGCATTCACCAGATACTCAATCGCACCGAGCAGATGCTGACGGAACCACGGATGAGCCTGATGTCCGACATCGATCACGGCAGCCGACATCGCCGTGTACAGGGCGACACCATCGGGATGACGTTGGTTATGCGCAACCATATCCACCCACGCATCAAGCGCGGCCTCCGCTCCCTCCTCAGCGCGCGGAAGACGACTAACAATCCGACGATCACGCTCATCGAGGACAGCCGCGAGGAGCTGATCCTTCGACGCGTAGTGATGCAACAGGCCAGCCTTGGAAATATCGGCTGCGCGCGCAATATCCGCCAGCGACGTCGCAACGAAACCACGCGTGGAGAAAAGGGTCAACGCCTCCGCGAGGATACGCGCCTTTTTATCCTCACTGCCGGCCTTCGGTCGACCGGGCTTGCGCGTCTTCATTGCCTGGGCCTCATTGCTCATGCGGCTGCTCCAGATTCGGTGTGACAGGGTTACCAAAAACCCATCATAGCGCGCAACCGCCGCTACGACACCGGGTATGCGAACTTCTTTCGCCGAGTCCGCATACCCGGTGCACACATGGCGTGAATACGGGCCTCAGTAGCCGAATCGCACCTCGAACTGGGGCTTACCCGACGCATCCAATTCAAGCTTGCCATTCTTGTCGGTCTTCACCGTGGCAGTCACCCGGGACGTGACATCACGCTGCTTGTCCCCGCTTTCTATGCCCTGGATCGTAAACGTTGCCTCGCCGGTGTACTCGCCGCCCTCGTCCGTCGTCGCCTTCATCGTTGTGGGCATCGCCTTAACCTGCAAGAGAGCGAGGGTCCGAGACTGAACAGGCACCGGGCATGCTGTATCGATATTGCCCGGAACAGTCGCACACGAGTTCGTCAGCGCAGCCGCAGCCTCGAGCGCGGCGGCGGCCATCTTGTCGTTATACGTGCCCGTCAGCTCAACCGTGCCACCGTATGTCGAGGAGTCGTACCCGGTCGCAGCCTTGACGGACAGAGTCTTGGGTGCCGCATCAATGTAGTCCCCCGTCTCCTCCGGGGTGAAGGTATAGACGCCGGGGTAGAGCACGAGAGAGCTGCTGGATCCCTCCTTGAGCGTCGCAATCGAGAGCTTTTCTCCGCCGATCGAGAAGGCCGTGACATTGTCCGCCTCCACATCGACGCGGGCAACCATCGCATCCTGGATCTTCCAGTTCTTCAGCAAGCCAAACGTCTTCTTCGCCTGGCTCACGCGGAAGGAACGGGTAAAGCGCTCGCCATCGAGACGCATCGTCGCCGTCACGACACGTTCCTTCGCGTGCTCCGCATCATCGACAGTCACATCCTCGACCTCGATGCGGGCGCTCGCCGAGGCCATGACCTGGTCAGAGAGGAAACCACGCTGGTCATTGGGCAGACCGGGATCAACCATGGCAGTTGCTGCGCTCGCCTTACCCTCGGCGAGCAGCTCGAGATACTGGCGGACCTGTGCCTCGGGAGTGCGCGTCCAGTTCACGATCGCCAGGGCGACGGTTCCGACAACCACGAGGACGACGAGTGCCACAACGCCGATCACGATGCCCTTCATGCGGCGGCGACTCTTGGTGGACATCGGGGTAAAGGTCACGCCCGTCTGGGGCACGACGGGCGCCTGAACGGCCATGTACTGAGGGTTGGCGGGGGCATGGGGAGGGGTCAGGTTGGACGAGGGGCCCGGGGGTGGGGGTACCTGCGGATTACGTTCAGGAGCGGCAGGTGGGACGCTCATCCCCTGCCTCACATCGCTAGCATGCGGTTCCATCGCTTCTCCTCACTGTGCTGGCGTCGCCGATCTGCGCGTCTGGGATATAACGCAGGGATCAACGGATACGAACTCGACAATATCCCATAGCGTCATGGCACCTCAAGGACACGCGCTCATCGCACCAGACACCGAGTCCCAGTCGGCATCGGATAACAGACGTGTGGTGCCCGTCCACACCAGCAGACAAGCACCACACGGATAGCGTGTGACGGCCAACTATCAGAGGGCGAAGGACACCCTAAAGTCAGGCTTGCCGTCCTGATCGAGTTTCAGGAGCCCGTTGCTGTCGAACTGCACATCGAGAACCAGCGCGGTATCCACGTCGCGCGTTCCCTCCATGTAGTACTTGTTCGAGTACGTTGCCGTGAAGGTGACGTGCCCCTGGAAAGCTCCCGGGTCTGTCTTCAGCGGCTCCATGGATGTGGGCATCGTTTTCACCGAAACCGCGGTGAGCGCATCGCTCTGAATCGCTAAGGGACACACGGAGTTCTGGTTGCCCGGGATGGACGCGCACGAGTCAATGACCTCCTTGCCAGCCTCGAGCGCCGCATCCTTCAGATTATTGTTATAAGTAGCCACCAGGGACACGTCGCTCGCATCGCCGTCGGTATTGCCGCGATGGGCGACATCGAGTACGGCAACGGTCTCGGGAGTGGCATCGACGTATTCGCTCGGCGCGACCGGCGTAAACGTGTACACGCCCGGATAGAAGAAGAACGTTGTCCCTTCCCCCATGAGTTGCTTCTTAGGGGCATCGGCGCTCACGTCGCCGACCGTAAATTGGGCGTATCCTTGAGCGTCGACACTCACCTCGGACACCAGAGCATCCTTGACCCTCCAGTTGTCCAGAACCGCCATCGTGGGCTTCGCTTTCGTCACAGTGAACTGGTGCGTGAAACGCTCACCGTTGACCTGCATAGTCGCGGTCACCGAGCGCGTGCTCGATTCATCGTTCTTATCGGCAACGACATCTTCGACGACCAAGCGAGACTGGGCCGAGGCCATGACGCCGTCAGTGAGGAAGGTTCTCTGATCGTTCGGAACGCCCGGATCGACCATCGCAGTTGCGGCGCTGGCATTGCCCGCAGCGAGCAGATCCAGATACTGACGCACCTCGGCCTCGGGGGTGCGTGAACTATTGGCAACCTTGACCCCAATCACGCCAGCGATCACCACCACGAGGAGGACGCCGACCACGATCCCCATCAGCTTCACGCGCTTCTTACTCGCCGCAGACATCGGCGTGAAAGCCACCCCACCGTTGCCAGAGGCCGCCGAGCTCGCCCCCGCCGGCGGAGCCGGAATCGGCGCGTCCATCGACTCGTTCTTCTCAGTGCCCATCATGTGCTCCTCACACCCATTGACAATCCACGACCGAGCCAGCAGCACACCCCGTGTGTCCGGACAATCGGCCATTTAGGCGTGCTCAGTATCACGCCACAGATGCCCATAGTCAAAGAGCGATCACACTGCGGATAAACCGTGCCCGTCCGCAGACACGGACGGGCACGGCGCAGGAAGCTCACGAGGTGTGCACGTTAGCGCGTAAAACCTACCGAGAAGTCGGGCTTCCCGTCTTTATCCAGAATGAGCACGTCGTTGTCATCCAGCTGCGCGATGATCTCTATCTTGGCTTCGACGTCGCGAGTACCCTCCATGTAGTACTTGTTCGAGTACGTCGCCGTGAAGGTGACAGCAGCACGGAAGAACGTTGGCTGATCCGGCGACACCGGCCCGAGGGCCTTCGGCATGGCACCGGAGACCGCGGTGACCGCATCGCTCTGAATGGCGAAGGGACACACGGAGTTCTGGTTGCCCGGGATGGACGCGCACGAGTCGACGACCTCCTTGCCAGCATCGAGCGCCGCCGCCGTGAGCTTCGTGTTGTAGGTGGCTGTCATCGAGACGGAGGTACCGTCTCCACTCCACGAATCACCGAGGATCGACACGGTTTCCGGGTTGGATTCGGCATACTCGCTCGGTGCGACCGGTGTGAACGTGTACACGCCCGGGTAGAAGAGGAAAGTCGCATCGTCGCCGTCCTGGCCCGTCCGATGGGCGTCGGCGCTCACGTCGCCGACGGTGAACTGGTTGTATCCTCGGGCGTCGACGCTCACCTTGGATACCAGAGCATCCTTGACCTGCCAGTTGTCCAAGACACCCATCGTGGGCTTCGTCTTCGTCACCGTAAACTCGTGAACGAAACGCTCACCGTTGACCTGCATGGTCGCGGTCACCGTACGCGTATCAGACTCGCTTTTCTTACCGTCGTTATCGCCCTCACCAACGCTGATGTCTTCAACAACCAGCAGCGACTGAGCCGACGACATCACCGAATCCGTCAAAAATACGCGCTCGTCGTTGGCTACGCCCGGGTCGACCATCGCAGTTGCGGCGCTGGCATTACCTGCCGCCAACAGATCCAGATACTGACGCACCTGTGCCTCGGGCGTGCGCGAACTATTGGCCACCTTGACCCCAATCACGCCAGCGATCACCAGCACAGCGAGGACACCGACCACGATCCCAATCAGCTTCACGCGCTTCTTACTCGCCGCAGACATCGGCGTGAAAGCCACCCCACCGTTGCCAGCAACCGCCGGGCTCGCCCCCGCGGGACCCGCCTGCGGAACCGGAATCGGCGCGTCCATCGGTTCATTTTTCTCTGTGCCCATCATGTGCTCCTCACACCCATTGACAATCCACGACCGAGCCAGCAGCACACCCCGTGTGTCCGGACAATCGGCCATTTAGGCGTGCTCAGTATCACGCCACAGATGCCCACAGTCAAAGAGCGATCACACTACGGATAAGGGGTGCCCGTGGGCAGACACGGACGGGCACCGGGTGTATAGGACCCTGTGTCAGTCGTCGCTATCAGTTTCCATCTCAACGACGGGCAGCGCCTTCGTCGGCGGCACGCAAGCATCACCGCGCAGCGCGGGCAGGGACAGTCCGGCGGTCGCCGGAATCTCCTCCGACGACTCCGCGAGTTTACGCGCCACGCGCGACATCGGTCGGGACGATGCCTCGTGGCCTTCGGTCGTTCGCTTCATCCTTACGCTCTTCCTCTCAGATTCCTGCGCTGAGCACGCCGCCATCCAGCGGCCCCACGCTCAGCGGCCCACATCACACTAGTCTACGGAATCCGTCTGGAAATGGTCCCACGCCCCGCGCAGGACCTCTCCATCGAACATTGCGCAGGGTTCCTCACCCGACTCACATGCGCGGGCTCGGCCGAGCACTCGGAATCCCTCCGGTAGCCGCGCGTCCTGCGGGAATACGGCGAGCATGCCGTGCTCCTCGCCTCCCTGGAGCACCCACCTCACCGGATCTGCTCGGCAGATCAGAGCCGGTGCCTGCAGGTGCCAGGCCTCCTCCTCGATCGCGGGCCGATCAAACTCAATGACGACTCCCGAGGCCTTGGCAATGCGCGTGGCGTCCGCTGCCGGCCCATCTGACAGATCCATCATGGCCCGCGCGCCCGCAGCGGCGGCAGCCACGCCTGATCCGAGCGGAGGGGATGGCGCGCGGTAGGTCTCAACAAAGGGAGCCAGGTCACCGAGCTGCTCAACGCCTCGAGCCGACGGATCGACGTGTCCACCCTCCAAGAGATCGAGGCCGGCGTAGGAATAGCCGAGAGTACCGCTCACCGCCACGACATCTCCGGGGCGCGCGCCATCGCGTCGCACCACCGGCCCCGGACAATAGCCGAAGGCCGTAATCGAAATAACGAGCTTCTCCCCCGCGCTCAGGTCTCCACCGACGACGCCCGCGTCGGCCTGACGCGCGCGGTCCCCCAGGCCTCGTACGACGTCCAGGAATACGTCAGCGTCCATGTTCCGGGGAGCCACCACCGATGCGACCAGAGCTGAGGGCCGTCCGCCCATCGCATCAATATCCGCGAGATTCTGGGCGGCAACGCGGGCACCGACCTCGTAGCCGGTTGACCACGAGAGGTGAAAATGCTGGTCCTCCACCATGACATCCGTCGTCACGATAAACGAGCCTTCGGGAGCTGCGACCTCGGCGCAGTCGTCGCCGATGCCAATGATCGTGCGCTCGCCACGCGGGAAAGACTCGCGGAAATGGGACACCAACTGGGCCTCGGACAGGTCACCTAACTTCATGAAAGACAGCCTAGTCGCGTGCGCCTCGCTGCGCCGCGAGGGCAACTTACCTTTCCAGGCCTCGCACGGTCTGCGAGGCGAAGAGGCACGTCGCTGCCGCGCTGGCCACGTTCAAGGACTCCGCGTCCCCCGTCATCGGAATCGACACGAGCGCGTCGCACAGGCGCATCTCGTCCCCCGACAGGCCTCGCGCCTCGTTCCCAAACACCCAGGCGTGGGACTGAGACAGGCGGGAGCGAGCGGATACCCCTTGCACGAGGAGGTCAGACAAGCTCAGTGAACCCGCACCGCCGCTGGTGCCCAGGAGAGCAGCGCTACGGCCGTGAATGAGGGCGCGGGCTTCGGCAAAGGTCGGGACCATGCACACGGGAATGTGGAAAACGGAACCGGCACTCGAGCGCACGACCTTCGGACTCGCGGCGTCCACCGTTCCCGCGACGGCCACGACACCAACAGCGCCGAACGCGTCCGCCGTGCGAATGATCGTACCGACGTTACCGGGATCGCGTCCCTGGGCGAGCACGACGATCGTCTCGCCCACGCGCGGTTCAGGCAGCTCTCGCGAGAGGGCATCCAACGAAGCAACCGCACAGATTCCCTGGGAATCCCCCGAGAGCGCAGCCGATACCTCAGGAGTGACCGGGTGAACCCAGCGCGTCACGCGCCGCGCGGCGTCCACGACGTCCGCGTGGGTCTCCCACACGTCCTGCCGCACATACACGTCACGCACGCACTCGCCGCGATGCGTGACAAGTTCGCGCACGGCCTGAGGCCCCTCAACGAGCATCAGGCCCGCGCGCGAACGCGCCGAGCGCCCGACCAGACCCGACACCCTGCGCACGCGATCGGCGCGGGGATTATCGAGAACGGTCAGGCGCTCGGGATGAGAGCTCACCTATCAGGCCTTGGGGGCGTTGATGTCGGCGGGCAGTGCGTCCTTGGCGACCTTCACCAGGGCGTTGAACGCGTTGATGTCGTTCACGGCCAGCTCGGCCAGCATGCGACGGTCGACCTCAACGCCGGCCAGGTTCAGGCCCTGGATGAGGCGGTTGTAGGTCAGGCCCTGGGCGCGGGACGCAGCGTTGATGCGCTGGATCCACAGACGACGGAAGTCACCCTTCTTGGCCTTGCGGTCGCGGTAGGAGTAGACGAAAGAGTGAGTGACCTGCTCCTTGGCCTTACGGTACATGCGCGAGCGCTGGCCGCGGTAGCCGGAGGCCTGCTCGAGTACGGTACGACGCTTCTTCTTGGCGTTGACAGAACGCTTAACACGTGCCATTTTCTACTGTTCTCCTCTAACTCGAGCTCACTTGCCCAGCAGACGCTTGACGCGCTTGACGTCAGCGGTCTCCAGGACCTGGTCGGTCGCCAGACGACGGGTCTTGCGGCTGGACTTGTGCTCCAGCAGGTGACGGGCGCCGGCCTGCTCGCGCATGATCTTGCCCGAGCCGGTCGTGCGGAAGCGCTTCTTAGCACCGGAATGAGTCTTGTTCTTCGGCATTTCTATTCCTTCGTTGTGAGGCGATGGGTATCGCCGTCAGTCCTGTTCGTCAGCCTTGTCGGCTGCCACTCGGGCCTGGTCCTTGCTGGCGCGCTCCGCGCGCTTGCCCCGGCGCTCAGCGCGCTCGGCCTCGCGGCGCTTGCGCTGCTCGTTCAGGGCGTCAGCCTTGCGCTTGGTGGGTGCCAGCACCATCGTCATGTTGCGCCCGTCCTGACGGGGCATCGACTCGACGGTGGCAAGCTCACCGATTTCCTCGGCGAGGCGCTGCAGGAGGCGAACGCCAGCCTCGGGGCGAGACTGCTCTCGACCGCGGAACATAATCATGACCTTGACCTTGTCGCCGGCGGACAGGAAGCGCTCCACGTGGCCCTTCTTGACGCCGAAGTCATGATCGTCGATCTTCAGTCGGAAGCGGATTTCCTTCAGCTGCGTGTTCGCCTGATTACGGCGAGCATCGCGGGCCTTCTGGGCGGCTTCGTACTTGTACTTGCCGTAATCCATGAGCTTTGCGACGGGCGGCTTAGCGTTCGGCGCAACCTCAACCAGGTCAAGTCCGGCCTCTTCGGCCAGACGCAGCGCGTCCTCAACTCGAACGACGCCGACCTGTTCACCTCCGGGTCCCACGAGGCGAACCTCGGGGACTCGAATACGCTCATTGATGCGAGTCTCGCTGATGAGCGGCTCCTTCCACAGAATCCTTATGCGCGAAACGAAAAGCCTCCGTTACGCGACGCGCACGGAGGCTTCCATAGGGTCAACACGCACGGGTGCTGACCGCCGAACCCGATCCCCTGCGCGGCACCCTGATGGGCGGCATCCTCTCAGATGAGAGGCGGGTATCCAGGTGGGATTTCTCCGCTTGCGTTCCGGGCTTTCGCCCAGACGGTCGTGGTTACTCTACCAGAAATGGCGAGAGAGTGCCAGATCAGCGATCATTGCGCGCCTCACGCGTCGGTGGGCACTCGCCGAGAATGCTCAGCGCAGGACGGGAGCGATCTCCACTCGGTCCGCCGAGGCAATGAGGCGCGGGTTCGTCCCCACAGCGTTCAGGGCCGCCGACAGCTCAGCTTTCATCGACGAGGCCTCCTCCCCCCGCGCGAATCGCGCGCGGTCGACGGACACGACGACGCGCGTCAGTCCATCACCCGCGTAGACGATGCCCAGGTCGACGATGGCACGGCATGCGGCGCTGGCCTCGGCGAGCAGAAGCTCACGCAGGGGTTCATCGCGCCACGCCGGTAGCCACTCGTCCCCCTGCGCGAGGGCAGCGACGGCGGGGCGGGGCAGCAGCACGGCGTCAGTGCCCGGGTTGACGACGATGCGTCCACCGGTCTCGACGAGGGCGGTCAGCCCAATCGTGCGGAAGTCCAGGGCCATCGGACGGTCCCCCGGTCGGTGGGCAGACAGGGCCTCGGCCGACGAATAGATGGCGAGCGCCTCCCCCGCGGGGGTTTGCGCGCGCACGAAGTCAATCGGGTTGTGCCCGTTTTCTCCGGCGTGGATACCCGTCACGCGCGGGTCGGGTTCAACATCAATAGGCACGATGACGCGTTCAAAAACGAGCGCGTCAGCGAGCGCCTCAAGCTGAGCTGCTCCCGCGTCGTTCCCCCGGCCCAACGCGAGCGCCCGGGTGGTACGGGGAAGCCCCTGCCCTGCGTCCGCGCGGTCGTGGCTCATCATCGACAGGCGCTGCGCCAATCGATTCTTCTGCTCCTCCGTGAGCGAAGGCGGCGTGGGGGTCATGACTGCTCCTCGTATCCGGCGACGTCCAAGGCGTCTGCCAGAGTGAATGCGCCCTGATAGAGTGCCTTTCCGACAATCGCGCCCTCGATACCAAGACTGCGCAACGCTTCGATGTCGGCCAGGGAGTTCACCCCACCGGAGGCGATGATGCGGGCGGGAGTGCGGTCCGCAACCCGGGCCAACAGGTCCCTGTTCGAGCCGTTCATCTGGCCATCTCGCGTCACGTCGGTGACGACCAGGCGGACAACCCCCGCCTCGTTGAGGATGCGCAGCGCCTCCCAGACGTTTCCGCCCTCGCCGCCCCCTCCGCGCGCGGCCAGGCGATCGCCGCGCACGTCCAGGCAGACGGCAACGCGCTCGCCGTAGGTGTCGATCGCTTCGCACACGGCGTCAATGTTTCCGAGCGCCTGCGTCGCGATATTGACGCGCTCGGGTCCCATCGCTAAACCAGCCTCGATGGCACCCCTGTTCGTGATGCCTCCCGACAGTTCGACGCGCACAGGAACCTCATGGATGACTCGCGCGAGCAGCTCAGAGTTCTCACCGCGACCAAAGGCCAGATCGAGGTCCACAAGATGCACCCAGCGGGCCCCGGCCTCGTGAAAGGAGTGGGCGACATCGATCGGGCTCCCCCAGGACCCTGCATCGACTGACCCCGAGGACAGACGCACGGCCTGCCCGCCCGTCACGTCGATCGCGGGCAGCAGCTGAAGAACCGTCATGATTGCTTGCGTCGGAACCAGCCGAAGGGGCCGCCACCCTGGCAGCTGCCATCGGCGGCCACGGAATCCTTGTAGTCGGCCGGAGTCGTGCGCCCCAGGAGCAGATCCTCCGTCGCCGCGGGCATGGCACCGAGCAGAAGGCCGGCGGGAATCGTCTCCTCCGGTTCTCCGCTCACGTAGCGCTGGGCGGAAATACGACCCGAGACCCCGGGCTCCACGCCGTCCCCCTCCACGAGCCAGCTCATGAGGGCAACTGCCCCATACTTCGACAGGTTCGACACCGCACGGGCGACTCGGTCCACAGCGTCGGGCATCGGGCGCTGGCCGGTGAGCAGCGCATCGAGCTCCTCCTCATCAGTCGGAGTCGTCTCAACACGCAGCCAGACGGCAGTCCACGGCTTGAGACGTACGATCGACTCGCGCACGCCCGACAGTGCGAGCAGCGAATGCAGCGCCTCCGGATAGGAAATCGGGGCGAGCACGAGGGCAACCGAGAGACGGCCGCCATCCAGGTGCAAAGACTCGTCGACGGGCGTATCGTCCGGGTCGAGGGGCGGCAGGGAATCGCCCGCATCGGGCGATGCACCCAGCGATGCAACCAGCGACTGGAACTCAGCATCGATATCGTCGTTGTGAGCGCTCACCGCTCCTCCTAACACTGTGTATCTCTCTCCAAGGATACTGTTGATCCACGAGCGCGCGCGTGATGCGCTCTCCCCTCAGCGAAAGGACCTCACGATGACCACCCCGACGATCCCCGTGCGCGGGGAGATCAAGCTCGGCCAATTCGTCAAGCTCGCCTCCCTCGCCGAGGACGGTGCCCAAGCCCGCGAACTCATTCAGGCCGGCGACGTGACCGTCAACGGCGAGGTAGAGACGCGCCGCGGCCACCACCTGAGCGTCGGTGATCTCGTCGAGGTCGACGCCCCCTGGGGCCGGGCAGCCGCGGTCGTCGGGTCCGCCTCCTAACCGCCGCAGCAAGCGGCGCGAGCCGAGTCCCATCGGGGCCCGGCTCGCATCATGTCAGGACGAGGTCACGACCCCGCCCGCGCCGACGACGGCCTTGATGTGGCTGAAGAAGGCGCTCGTTTGCTCGACGCGCAGCTTCGGATCCAGCTCGACAATTGTCGTGCGCCCCGGTTCCGTCAGGTGCAGGCGCACCGGGGAACCACCCGGGTAGGACTCGAGAACGCCACGCAGATCGGTGAGGAGCTCGGGTGTACACCGCGCGGCGGGCAGGCGCAGGTCGAGCGGCAGGTCCGCCCCACCCGACAGATCCAGGAGGGTCATCGACTGGCCATAGATGGTCATGCCCTCCTCACGCACGTTCACCTTGCCCTCGATCTGGACGATGATGTCCTGGGCGAGGTAGGTCTGAATCGACTCGTAGGAACGCGGGAAGAAGAGCACGTCCACCGAACCCGACAGGTCCTCGATCGTCGCAATCGCCCACGCGTTACCCTGCTTCGTCACCTTCGTCGTCACACCGGACACGAGGCCCGCGATCTTCACGATGCGATCCGCCATCGCCCCATCGGAGCCGACGACCTGAGCAATCTCGTAATCCTGGTGGCGAGCCAGCGCCGCCTCCACACCGCGCAGCGGGTGGTCCGAAACGTACAGGCCCAGCATCTCACGCTCGGCCGCCAGCTTCGTCTTGCGGTCGAACTCGGGCAGGTCCGGGATGTCGATCGTCAGGCCCGAGCCCGTGTCCTCGTCCTCCCCGAGCGCACCGAAGAGGTCGAACTGCCCGATCGCCTCGTTGCGCTTCACATCGATGATCGCATCCACGGCCTCGTCGCAGCGCGCGAGGAGAGCCCGACGCGTGTGACCCATCGAGTCGAACGCGCCCGCACGAATGAGGGACTGGATCGTACGCTTGTTGCACACCACCTGGGGCACCTTGTCCAGGAAATCCTGGAACGAGGAGAAACGTCCCTTTTCCGCACGAGTCTCCACGATCGCATCGACGACCGGGCCACCCACGTTCTGGATGGCGTTCAGGCCAAAGCGGATCGCCTCACCGTCAGGCGCAAAGTTACCCATCGACGCATTCACGTCCGGGGGCAGGACCGTGATGTCCATGTGGCGGCATTCCGCCAGGTAGAGCGCACGACGATCCTTGTTGTCCTTCGTCGAGGTCAACAGGGCCGCCATGTACTCCGTCGGGTAGTTCGCCTTCAGGAACGCCGTCCAGTAGGAGACGAGGCCATAGGCCGCCGAGTGCGCCTTGTTGAAGGCGTACGCGGAGAAGGGAACGACGACGTCCCACAGGGCCTTAATCGACTCTTCGGAGTAGCCGTTATCGATCATGCCCTGGCGGAAGCCCTTGAACTGCTGGTCCAGGACCTCCTTCTTCTTCTTACCCATGGCCTTACGCAGAATGTCTGCCTGGCCCAGCGAGTAACCGGCCAGCTTCTGCGCGATCTGCATGACCTGCTCCTGATACACGATCAGACCGAAGGTCGTGCCCAGGATGTCCTTGAGCGGTTCTTCCAGCTCCGGGTGGATGGGCGTAATCTCCTGACGCCCGTTCTTACGCAGCGCGTAGTTGGTGTGCGAGTTCGCACCCATCGGGCCCGGACGGTACAGGGCGCCGACGGCGGAGATGTCTTCGAAGTTGTCGGGCTTCATGAGCTTGAGGAGGTCGCGCATGCCACCACCATCGAGCTGGAAGACGCCGAGGGTCTCGCCTCGTCCCAGCAGCTCATACGTCTTCTTATCGTCGAAGGCCAGGTGATCGAGGTCCGGGTCCGGCTTGCCGTTGAGCGCGATGTTTTCAAGCGCATCCGACACAACCGTGAGGTTACGCAGGCCCAGGAAGTCCATCTTGAGCAGGCCCAGCGTCTCGCACGTCGGGTAGTCGAACTGCGTGATGATCGCGCCGTCCTGCGGGCGCTTCATGATCGGGATGATGTCGGTGAGCGTGTGGGAGCTCATGATGACCGCACACGCGTGCACGCCCCACTGGCGCGTCAGCCCCTCCAAGCCGAGCGCGTACTGGACGACCTCGTGCGTGTCGGGATTCTCCTCGTAGAACTTACGGAACTCCGAGGCCTCGGCGTAGCGCTTGTCCTTCTCGTCGAAGATGCCGTGGACCGTGATGTCCTTGCCCATGATCGCCGGGGGCAGAGCCTTGGTGAGCTGCTCGCCGACTTTGAAGTCCTTGCCCAGAATGCGCGCGGAGTCCTTCAGGGCCTGCTTGGTCTTAATCGTGCCGTAGGTGACGACCTGGCTAATGCGGTCCTCGCCGTACTTGCGCTTGACGTAGGCGATGACCTCGTCGCGCCTACGTTCGTCGAAGTCGACGTCGAAGTCAGGCATGGAGATTCGCTCGGGGTTGAGGAATCGCTCGAAAATCAGGCCGTGATCGAGGGGGTTCAGCTCGGTGATCTTCATGGCGTAGGCGACCATCGATCCGGCACCCGATCCACGACCGGGCCCCACGCGGATGCCCTGCGACTTCGCCCAGTTGATGTAGTCGGCGACGGTCAGGAAGTAGCCGGGGAAGCCCATCGAAATAATGACGTCTTCCTCGTACTGGGCCTGCTTGCGCACGGCGTCAGGAATGCCGTTCGGGAAGCGATCACGCAGGCCTCGTTCGACCTCCTTGATGAACCACGAGGTCTTATCCTCCCCCTCGGGGACCGGGAAGTCGGGCATGTAGTTCGCGCCCTCCTTCGTGGTCGTGAAATGCACGTCGCAGCGCTCGGCGATCTCGAGGGTCGAGTCGCAGGCACCCGGCAGCTCACTCCACAGGGAACGCATCTCGTCCGAGGGACGGATGTAGTAGCCGTCGCCGTCGAACTTAAAGCGATCAGGATCGTTGATGCGCGAACCGGAGTTGATGCACAGGAGCGCGTCCTGGATCTTGCGGTCGTCGCGCTTGACGTAGTGCGCGTCGTTGGTGGCCACCAGGGGCGCGTTCATGAGCTTGGCGATCTCGAGGACCTGCTGGTGAGTGCGCCGCTCGATGTCGATGCCATGGTCCATGACCTCGACGTAGAAGTTCTCCGCCCCGAAAATATCGCGCAGCTCCGCCGCCTCAGCCACGGCCTCGTCCCACTGCCCCAGGCGCAGGCGCGTCTGCACGGCACCCGAGGGGCAGCCCGTGAACACGATGAGGCCCTCGTGGAACTGATTGAGCAGCTCCTTGTCCGCGCGCGGCCACTTACCGAACTGGCCGTCCGTCGAGGCGTAGGACCCCAGGCGGAACAGGTTATGCATGCCCGTCGTGTTGTAGGCGACGAGGGTCAGGTGATTGTAAGAGCCGCCCGCGCTCACGTCGTCGGCGCGCTGCCACGGCTCACCCCACAAAACCTTCTGGCGATCAAAACGCGAGGTTCCCGGCGTGACGTAGGCCTCCAGGCCGATGATCGGCTTCACGCCGGCGTTCGTGCAGTTCGTGTAGAAATCGAAGGCACCGAACAGGTAGCCATGATCCGTCAGGCCGATCGCCGGCTGTCCGAGGCGCGCAGCCTCCTGGGCCATCGCTTTCGTCTTCGCAGCTCCGTCGAGCATCGAGTACTCGGAGTGATTGTGAAGGTGCACGAAGGAATCAGCCATGCGTCGATTCTACTGTCCGAGGCCCGCGCGAGGCCGACGGACGCCCCGCGTCAAGCGGTCGTTCATCTCACGGCGTGACCCGGCCGCGACGAGGCCGGGGCGCCCGGGCACTCATCCAGCCTCGACAGGTCAGTTGCGGGGGTGTCGCAGCTCCTCGAGCGCGGCCTCGAGATCGGCCGGGTACGGGCTGGACACACTCATCGGCATCCCCGTGCGCGGGTGAGTAAAACCGAGGCGCACCGCGTGCAGCCACTGACGGGTCAGCCCCAGGCGCTCGGCCTGCGTGGGATCGGCACCGTAGAACGTATCTCCGACACACGGATGTCCGACGGCTGCCATGTGCACGCGGATCTGGTGGGTTCGCCCCGTCTCAAGGTGCACCTCGGTGAGCTGAGCGCCCGCCATGAGCTCCAGCGTGTCGTAGTGAGTGACCGCGCGCTTACCGCCGTCGATCACAGCCATGCGCCATTCGCGCGACGGGTGACGCCCGATCGGGGCATCAATCGTGCCAGAGGCCGGGTCAAGGTGACCAGCCACAACCGCGTGATACACCTTCTCGATCGTGCGTTCCTTGAAAGCACGCTTCATGACCGTGTAGGCGAGCTCGGACTTGGCAACCATCATCGCGCCCGACGTCCCCACGTCGAGTCGGTGAACGATGCCCTGACGCTCGGGAGGGCCGTAACTGGTGATACGGTACCCCGCGGCCTCCAAGTTACCCAGGACCGTGGGGCCTTCCCATCCCGGGCCGGTGTGGGCGGCGACGCCCACAGGCTTATCGACGACGACGATGTCCTCGTCGTCGTACAGGATCGTCATATCGGTGACCGGGGTCGGCTTATTCTCAGGCTCCGGGATCGTCACCTCGATAATGTCGAGGGCACCGAGGCGATCCGACTTCCCCGCGGCAACGCCGTTAATGAGGACGTGCCCCTCCCCCGCCAGCTCCGCGCAGCGCGAACGCGACAGCCCAAGCATGCGCGCCAGGGCAGCATCGACCCTCTCGCCCACCAGGGCGTCGGGAACGGGAAGCATACGCGAGCTCACTGCGCCTCCTCCTTCGAAGGCTCCCGGGAGAGCGCGAGCGCGAGCAGCGGCGCCCCAAGAACGATCCAGATATCAGCGACGTTGCCGACGAACCAGGTGCCGTATGCGATGAAATCGGTGACGTGGCCGACGCCGAAGCCGGGTTCGGCCGTCAGCCGGTCGATGAGGTTACCGACCGCCCCACCCGCCAGCAGCGCGATCGCCAGCAGCGTCGAAGCGCGATGCACACGGCGGGCGAGAACCGCGAGCACGCCGATGATCACGACGGTGAAAATCGTCAGAATCCAGGTCTTCCCAGCCGCAAAAGAGAACGCAGCACCCGAGTTGTGGACGAGCCTGAGCGACAGCCACTGCCCGATCAGGGGGATCGGCTCCGAAGCATCGAGGACGGCGCGCGCCCACATCTTCGACGCTTGATCGGTGATAATCGCGACCGCGAACACGAGGCCCGCGTAGATCCACGTCGAACGGGTGCGGATCGGGTGGGAGGAGTCAGCCATGGTTCCCTATCTTAAACGAGCGGCGGCGGCGCACCACGAAGTGCACCGCCGCCGGTTGACGATTGCGATCAGTTCTCGCCGTTGCCAACCTCGTTGAGCAGGGTCTCGAGGTGGCTGCGCAGGTTCGTGCGGTACTCGGCCTCGAAGGTACGCAGACCGTTGATCTTGTTCTCGAGCAGCTCGCGCTCCTGGTCGAGCTGGGAGAGCAGCGAATCCTTCTGTGTCTGAGCGTCGGCTATGATCTTCTCGCGCTCGGCGTTGGCCTCGGCGATGATCTTTGCACTCTGCTCTTCGCCGTCGCGCACGTACTCGTCGTGGACGCGCTGAGCGAGGGCCAGCATCGAGGTGGCGGACTCCGCATCCTGCGGACCGGTGAGGGCAGCGGCGGGAGCCGGGGTCTCGACGGCCGGGGCCGCAACGGGGGCGGGGGTCTCGGCGGGGGTGTAGTCGGAGTTGGACAGCTCGGCAACGCGGCGCTCCGCAGCCTCGAGCTTCTCCTTCAGATCCTGGTTCTCCATCTGCAGGGAGTAGATGGTGGAGACAACCTCATCGAGGAACTCATCAACCTCGTCCTGGTCGTATCCCTCGCGGAACTTGACGTACTGGAACTTCTTGTTGAGGACATCCTCGGTAGTGAGCAGGGCCATTTCTTCGCCTCTCGGTCGTTTCGATTGGACGCGCGGAACCCGCACGCCTGGACGACCGGGAAGGCCGCCCGCTATCACGTCACGAAAATAATAACTGAAATTGTCACACTAGCAACATCCATCACGAGAAGAGGTCCATTTTTGTGGGGCCTCTCATCTCGAGATTTGATGGCTACAGACTCATGAAGTAGAGAACATTCGCCAAGCGCTGCGCAACGATAAGGACCAGGAACAACACCATGAAACCAACATCGATTGCCATGCCACCGCCGACGCGCAGGGGTGGAATAAAGCGCCCAATCCAACGGATCGGAGGGTCTGTGAGCGTGTACAGCGCATTCGCGACAACAAGCAGGATCCCGCTGGGACGCCATCCGCGCGCGGAAAACTGAATCCAGTCCAGGATGACGCGCGCGAACAGCACCATCATGTACAGGTTGATGAGGACACTCAGCCCCCACCCGAACCAGCCGAGGACGACCACGAAGCCTCTCAGCCCTGGTTGTAGAGGGAACCGCGGCGTCCCGACATGTTATCACCCTGAACCTCGACCGAGGCCGGGGACAGGAGGAAGACGCGGTTCGTCACGCGCTCAATCACGCCGCGCAAGCCGAAGGTCAGACCGGCTGCAAAGTCCACGAGACGACGGGCCTCTTCCTCACCCATGTCGGTGAGGTTGATAATGACGGGCGTGCCATCGCGGAACGCCTCGCCGATCGTGACGGCATCAGAGTATGCGGTCGGGTGGATCGTCACGATGCGCGTGAGATCCTCGACGGGCTCCTCCCGACGAATGCTCGTCAGGGTCGGACGGGACACAGGAGTAATGTCGGCCACGGGTGCCACCTCTTCAACCTCATCGAATTCTTCGAATTCGTCGATGGGCTCCTCGGGTGAGTACCAGCCCATGAACTTACGTGCGCGTGCACCGAACGACTCGCTCATTGTTCCTCCTTCAGCCGATGCATAGCCACAAGCTACAGGCGCTTGACGACGAGGCGGCGCAGCGGCGTCGGCGCGTCGCAAGGAACGGGGCGGCGAGGCGCGTCATGCGGGGTTCCACGCGCACAAAACCAACCGAGGCGACGGTTTGCCGCCGCGCGCTGGGCACCCGCTCGCTCTCAGGCAGGCACGATAATGAGCGCTTGACGTCCGCACGAGGAGTCAGCGCGATAGGAAAACAAGCCAGAGTCTTCGCGCGTGCACCGGTCATCGACATCAACCCGAACACCCAGCTCGGTGAGAGATGCGGCGGCGGCGCGAGGAAGATCAAGAGCCGGTGTTCCCCACGACGTCAGGCTGCGGATCCCCGGCATCGAGCGCTCACTCGCCGCGGCCATGTCCGCGGGCACCTCGTAGCATCGTCCGCAGATAGCCGGACCGATGAGGGCATCCACAGGACCGTCAACGACGGCACGTATGCGCTGCGCGGCACGAGTGAGTATTCCTCCGAGGAGCCCACGCCTGCCCGCGTGGACAGCAGCGACAATCCGCCCGGATGCGGCAGAGAAAACGACCGGCAGACAGTCCGCGGTCTGCACGGCGAGACCAGGAGCATCCGCCCGCCCGCGGGCGTCAATGATGATCCCGTCAGCATCGACGGGTCCCCACTCCCCCGCTGCTGGCTGCTCAAGCGCATCGCCGCGCTCCACGCTCCAGGGAACGCCACCGCACATCCGCAGGAACTCGACCCGAGTCGAGTGCGTCTGATCCATCCAAACGACGTCGCGTCCCAGCGCCTCCGCAAGAGCGCGCCGTCGTTCGCGTACGAGGGACGGATCATCCCCCACATGCAATCCGACATTGCCACATAGCGCACCGGTGCCCGGGTCCACCTCGGTGAGGTGGACCCGGGCACCGGCCCAAGCAATGTCAGTCATCAGCGCAGGAAGGGCGGAATATCCAGCTCTTCCTTCTCGGGGGCCTCGGGGTAGATGCGAGGCACCTCAAAGGAGTGCTCAGACTCAGACTCCTCGTACTCCACCGCGGCGGGCGCCTCAACAGGAGCCGGTGCGGCCTCGCGCACAGGAGCGGCGACGTTCGCGCGATGCTGGGGACGGCGCGTCGACACCTGGCTAATGCGTGTCGTCTCAGCGGCGGGCGCCTTTGCCTCGGGGGCGGCGGGACGCTGCTGAGCAACGGGGGCTGCAACGCGGGCGGCGGAAGGACGCGACATCTGAGCATCGGCCACGTCGTCGAAGCCAGCGGCGATAACGGTGACACGAATCTCATCGCCGAGAGCATCGTCGATGACATTACCAAAGATGATGTTCGCCTCGGGGTGCGCGGCCTCACGCACAAGCTGCGAGGATGCGAAGACTTCCTGGAGGCTGAGGTCCGAGCCACCCTGGAAGAACATGAGGACGCCATGCGCACCGTCGATCGAAGCCTCAAGCAGCGGCGAGGAGATCGCGCTCTCGACGGCGCGCAGAGCACGATCTTCGCCGGTCGCGGCGCCAATACCCATGAGAGCCGAACCCGCATCCTTCATGACGGACTTGACATCGTTGAAGTCCACGTTAATGAGACCCGGAGTCGTAATCAGCTCAGTGATGCCCTGAACGCCCGACAGGAGAACCTGGTCGGCAGCACGGAAGGCATCGAGAACGGAGATGTTCGCGTCGGAGATTTCCAGAAGACGGTCGTTCGGGATGACGATCAGGGTGTCGACCTCTTCGCGCAGGGTCGTGACACCACCCTCGGCCTGAGCCGCACGGCGGTTACCCTCGAAGGAGAAGGGGCGGGTCACGACACCGACGGTCAGGGCACCCGCGTCGCGAGCGATCTTGGCAACAACAGGGGCCGCACCCGTACCCGTGCCACCGCCCTCACCAGCGGTCACGAAAACCATGTCCGCGCCCTCAAGCGCAGCAGTGATTTCCTCGATGTGGTCCTCGGCAGCCTTACGGCCGACTGCGGGGTCCGCGCCGGCTCCGAGGCCGTGCGTGAGTTCGCGGCCGATGTCGAGCTTCGTCTCTGCGTCAGACATGAGCAGAGCCTGCGCGTCAGTGTTGACCGCGATGAACTCAACGCCCTTGAGGCCGACCTCGATCATTCGGTTCACGGCGTTAACTCCGCCGCCGCCGACGCCGACGACCTTGATCACTGCCAGGTGGTTTTGCGGTGTCGCCATGGATGTCTCCCTTGCATCAGACCCTCAACCTTTAGTTGAAGGTTGATGTTTAACGTGCTTCGTGTCGGAAAGAAATTAGGGGTCCGCGCGCGATCCTTCAAGCCAACACGCGGACAATAATGAAGGCTTAACTGGTCACAGGGTGATTCGGCGATGACACGTCGTAGGTCGTCGCCTTCACATTCGCCAGCAAAGTAGCGAGCACGCGAGCCTTCTGAGGGGCATCCGCGTTCGTTCCCCACTTGACACTCTGCCCACCCTTCAGCGTGAAACTCACCTGCGCCCCCGTCGACGTGGCAGTCGCTACCTGCGAGCGTGTTTCGTCGTCCAGAGCGCCGAGCGCCGACGCGATATCGGCGGCACCGACGCTGCGGTCTTCGGGCAGGGTCACCAACGGATAGGATCCCGCATCGGCGACCTGTTGGAACGCCACACCCTGATCGTCCACCAACTGGTAGCCGCCGGAAACAGCCTCCACGGCCAGCGGGGTGCGCATAGTCACCGAGATGCGCAGGCTTGTCGGCCAGCGCCTCGTCACGGTCGCCGAGCGCACTGCGACGTTCGATTCGACGGCGCGGGCAACTGCAGACGTGTTCAGTCGCGTCAGCGGCACTCCCTCGAATGACGCAATCGATGAGCGCACAGAGTCAGCTGTGACGAGTGTCCCGTCTTCGCCCGAAACCACGACCGCGGAAGAAGAGAAGGCGAAGACCGGTGAGAAGAACGCGACCCACACGGCACCGCCAGCGACGGCAAGCGTCACGACTGTGAGCGCGATACGACGCACGAGGAGCATGCGACGCGCACGGTGACGCTCACGGAGCCTGTCCCCCAGGTCCGTTGCCTCCTCGCCTCCGAGCAATGACGCGGCATCAGCGACGGGCATGGGCCGATCAACCGCCGAGTGAGCGTGACGGCGCTCCACGAGCGACACGGGACGTCGCTTCGCTGCCTCGGCCTCGCTCGTGCCCTCGTCCTCGGGCGTCGGAGCGATGATCTCGTCGAAAGACGAGGCGCGCAAGGAACCCACCCTCCCCGCGCGCGGCGAGCGCTCTTCACGAGATCGAGCACCCCCCGGACGCCTCGGCGAAGGCGGCCTCATGCCTCCATTCGCTTCCACTCATCCAGCACATCGGATGCGCAGCGAGTGATCGAACCGGCGCCCATCGTGACGCACACACCGCCCTCAGGGGTCAGTGACGCAGCCAGGCGGGCAGCCTCGTGCATGTCCTCGACGTAGGACGCGCCCTCGATGCGCGACGAAATCAACGAGGAGTCAACACCGGGCTGCGGGTCCTCGCGAGCACCGTAGATACCCGCCAGGACGACATGATCCGCGCCCGACAATGCCTGTGCGAAGCGCTGCGCGAAAATGCGCGTGCGCGAGTACAGATGCGGCTGGAAGACCACACTCACCTCGCCATCGCCGGCGACGACGTGCGCCTCGCGAATCGCGGCCTCCACCTCGGTCGGGTGATGCGCGTAGTCATCGAAGAGACGGCGCGTACCAACCTGGCCGCGGGCCTCGAAACGACGGGCCGCACCCGTGAACTCGCCCAGGCCGTCGGCAATGGCCTGGGGCTCCAGCCCACACTCGATGCCTGCCACCCACGCGGCCGTCGCATTGAGCACATTATGTTCGCCGGGGACGCTCAGCGCCAGTGACGCACTGCGCGGCCCCCACGTCACGGACGCACCGGCCCCGTGAGCCTCAACGCGCACGTCCGAAATCACGACATCAGGATCGCGTAGCGAGCGATCCGCACGCCCGTAGGTCACGACGCGCAGCCCCTCGGCGAGGGCCGCGTCCGCGAGGCGACACGCACCCTCATCCTCGGCGCACGTTACCAACAGGCCCCCGGGAACCATACGGCGCGCGAACTCAACGAAGATCTGCTCGAACTCCTCGCGCGAATGGTAGCGATCCAGGTGATCGGGCTCAACGTTCGTCACGATCTCGATCGCCGGAGAATAGTTCAGGAACGAGCCATCCGACTCGTCGGCCTCAGCGACGAAAATATCGCCGCCACCCAGGTGCGCGCCGGTCCCCAGCTGGGGCAGAACGCCACCCACCGCTACGGACGGATCCAGCCCACAGGCCGACAGTCCGATCGCCAGCATGCCGGACGTCGTCGTCTTCCCGTGCGCTCCGGCCACGCCGATGAAACGCATACCGGTAGCCGCCAGCGCGAGAGCCTGCGAACGGTGAATCACCAGCTGACCGCGCTCACGAGCAATCGCCAGCTCAGGGTTGTTCTCGCGGATAGCAGTCGACACGACGACCACCGAGGTCGGATCCACGTGCGAAGCATCGTGCCCGACGAACGCGCGCACGCCGACGGAACGCAGGTGCTCAAGAACCGCAGAATCCTCGCGGTCTGAGCCTTCCACGATCGCGCCACGCGATGCCAGCAGCTCGGCGACGACGCTCATGCCGGCGCCTCCGATACCAATCAGATGGAAACGATCCTGCAGCATCGGCTCACTCACGGCCGCTCTCCTTCACCTGTTCCAGGGCCAGATCGGCCAGTGCACGCGCAGCACCCGCACGTCCCAGAGACTGCGAAGCAGCCGTCATGTCTGCCAGGCGGGCAGAACCCAGCAGGGGGAAGACATTGGAACGCACGAAGTCCGCCGTAAAGTCCTTGTCGTCGATCAGCTGCGCCCCACCCGCAGCGACGTGATCCGCTGCGTTGAGACGCTGCTCGCCGTTACCAATCGGCAGCGGCACGTAGATGCAGGGAAGCCCAAGGGCTTCCATCTCCGCCACTGTTCCCGCGCCCGACCGACACACGACGAGGTCCGCAACCGCCAGCGCATCCTCCATCGTCGTGAGGTAATCGATGACGTGCCAGCGATCCGAGCACCCCGCAGCCTCAACAGCGGCGCGCACAGGCTCGTCCTTCCCACGGCCCGTCAGGTGCACGACCTGCGCGCCCTCAGGCAGAGCGTCTGCAGCGCCGGTCATCGACTCGTTCACGTGCAGCGCGCCCAGCGAGCCACCCGTGACGAGGAGCGTCGGAGCATCGGGGTTCACCCCTAGGCGCTCAGCGGCCTCACGGCGCGCCTGCGCGGCACCAGCCGCATCCCCGCGACGGCTCGCCAAGTCAGCAATCGCCGCACGCAGCGGGAGCCCAGTCACAACCGTCTCACCGCGGCGAGCCTGAAGCGGCGTCGACGGGAACGTCAAGGCCACAACTGCAGCATTGCGAGCACCCACCTTATTCGCGAGGCCGGGGCGGGCATTCTGCTCGTGAATGACGATCGGAACGCCTGCGCGCTTGGCAGCAATGTATGCGGGCGTCGACACGTAGCCACCAAAGCCCACGAGGACGTCGGTGCCCTCCAAAGCCTGAGCACACCGTCTCACCGCATCAGAGAACCGCGACGGCAGCGTGAAGAACGCGAGGGAAGGGCGACGCGGCAACGGCACGCGAGGAATCTCCACCAACGGGAAACCGGCAGCCGGAACCAAATCCGATTCCAAACCAGCCGCTGTCCCCAAAACCACGACCTCCGCACCGCTCTCACGCAGCTGTGCCGCCGTCGCCAGCAGAGGATTCACGTGACCGGCGGTCCCGCCGCCAGCCATCACAACCTTGACCATAAGCGCCTCCTTTACGCGTGCCTAGCCCCAGTTTAGCGAGCCGCGCGCCTGCGGGGCGCCACGCGGGGGTCACGCCCCGCCGATGCCTCGTCCGGTCGACCGATCATCCGCATACCGGCGCGGGCGCGCGCGAACGACGCCACAACAGCGACAGCGGTGATAGTAAACAGGAAGGACGATCCGCCGTAGGACACGAGCGGCAGTGGAACACCGATGACCGGGCCAAGGCCCGTCACCGATAGAACGTTAATGATCGTCTGCACCCCAATCCACGAGGCGACGCCCGAGGACACGGCGACGACGAACAGGTCCGAGGTCCCCCGTGCGACTCGGATCATGCCCCACACCAGCAGACCCAGGCACACGAGGACGGCGAGCGTACCGAACAGGCCGAATTCCTCACCGACGATCGCGAAAATAAAGTCCGTGTGCGCCGCCTGCAGGTAATTCCACTTCTCGCGCGACGCGCCTGGGCCGAGGCCGGTCAGACCGCCCGAACCCAGCGCCCACAGCGAATGGTCAATCTGCTCGGGAGCAGACTCGTCCGGGCCCTTCGACGTGCCCGGCAGGATGGCGAGAATACGGCGAATACGGGTCGGATTCGACAGAACCAGGAGCACCAGCGTGGGGACCGCGACCATGACGAGGCCACCGAACCAGCGCTTGGGCAAGCCTGCAACCCACATAGCCCCCAGAGCACCCACCGCAACAACCATCGCGGTACCCATGTCTCGGCCGAGCATGACCGCACCCAGCGCAATGAGAATCGGCAGGCCAACGGCAACCGCCATCGTGCGCAGGTCGCAGCGCTTCGACGCTGACTTCGAGACCATCAGCGCCAAGAAGACAATAAGCGCAAGCTTCAGGAATTCCGACGGCTGGGCCATGATCGGCCCAAGCTTCACCCAGTTCGCGTTACCGCCCTCCGACCGGCCGAGAGGACTGAGCACCAGCGTCTGGAAGCCAAGCGCACCCACGAACATCACCGGCGCTATGAAGACGAACCACCGCTGCGGCACCAGCTGAACGACCATCGCGATCAGCAGCGAGACAACGATAATCAGCAGAGGACGGGCATACGCCGTGTAGGGGTTCTCCCCCTGCGCGATCGACGTGACCGTCTGCGCGGAAAACCCCATGACGAGGCCGAAAACCGACAGCACGATGGCCGGAAGGACGACGAGATAGTACGTCATCACCGGGCTTTCTTCCCGCTCCTGACCGGAGCCGAAGCGGATCCGAGGCAGCGTCACCGTCGGGATATGCCACCCGCGCTTATTCGTCGGCACCGGCGCTCCCCCACTGGGCGGCCAGGCGCGAGACCGCATCCGCGAACGCATCGCCACGCTGGCCGTAGTTATCGAACTGATCCCAGGATGCGCAGGCGGGGGCAAGCACAACAGTGTCACCCGGCATGGACAGCGCCACGGCCTCGTTCACGACCGAGAACATCCAATCCTCGTGTCCATCGACCTCCACGAACGGGACCTGCGGTGCCTCGGCGGACAGCGCGGTGACCAGGGCACGGCGATCCTCGCCGATGACGACGACACCGCGCAGGGTCGGCTCAACCTGCTTGATGAGCTCCGTGAAATCCTGCCCCTTTGCGTCTCCGCCGACGATCCAGATCGCGCTGCGCGGAGGTAGTCCGGCGAGCGAGGCCCGCGCAGCATGCGCGTTCGTCGCCTTCGAGTCGTCCACCCAGGTCAGATCCGCCGCATGGGCGATGACCGCGCGGCGGTGCCCGGCAGGGTGGAAGGAGCGAAGCCCCGCCTCCACGGCCTCGGGCTCGACGCCGTACGCTCGCGCGAGAGCGGCAGCGGCCAGCGCATCACTCAACGCAGCAGCCGACGGGTGGGGCCCGTAGGCACCCGACAGGTCAGAGACGTGTGCGAGGGCAACCGCCGCACGAGCGCGATTCTCCACAAACGCGCGGTCGACGAGAAGTCCCTCAACAACGCCAAACTGCGACACCGACGGGGCACCGAGCGTCACACCGATGGCGCGCGCACCCTCGACGACGTCGGCGTTCTCCACCATGGCCTCGACGGTGCGATCGGATGCCGGATACACGCACGCCTTCACAGTGTTCTCGTACACGCGAGCCTTATCCGCCGCGTAGGCCTCGACGCTACCGTGCCAGTCCAGGTGGTCCGCATCCACGTTGAGACACACCGATGCCAGGGGTGAGACCGTATAGGCCGTGTGTAGCTGGAAGCTGGACAGCTCGACAGCAAATACCTCGGCATCACAGTCGATCGCGCGCGTAATCGGAGTGCCGATGTTACCGACCTCTTCGACCTTCACGCCCGCGCTGCGCAGAATCTCACCGAGCATACCCACGGTGGTGGTCTTGCCGTTCGTGCCGGTGACCGTCAACCACGGGCGACCCGCGTGCGGCCCCTCCTCCTGGAGACGCCAGGCGAGTTCCACCTCTCCCCACAGGTCGATACCCGCATCCTCACAGGCACGGAATACCGGGTGGTGCGCGGGCACGCCCGGAGACACGACGACGAGGTCGGGGCCCGCCTCGACGATCGCGTCGACGAGGGCGTTCGGATCCTCCTGAACACTGACCTCAACCTCAGCGACATCATCGAAGAACAGCGACTGTCCACCGCGCGCATCAAACGCGCGCACCTGCCAGTCGCGGGCGAGCAACGCGCCCGCCGCACCCTGACCAGACTTACCCCAACCAACAACAGCAGCGAGACGACTCATCGACGCGACACCCACTCCGCATAGAAGATACCCGCACCGGCAACCGCAACAATCGCGGCAATCAGCCAGAAACGGATCACGATCGTGACTTCCTTCCAACCAAGCAGCTCAAAGTGATGGTGGAGCGGTGCCATCCGGAAGACACGTTTACCGGTGGCTTTAAAGACGCCGATCTGGATGACATCCGAGAGAACAACCGCGACGAACAGGCCTCCCACGATGACGGCGAGCAGCTCCGTCTGCGTGAGCATCGACAGGCCGGCGACGGCGCCACCGAGCGCGAGAGCACCCGTGTCGCCCATGAAGATCTGAGCGGGCGACGCGTTCCACCACAGGAAACCCGCCAGAGCGCCAATCAGAGCGGCACAGAAAATCGCAAGGTCAAGGGGGTCACGCGTCGAGTAGCAGTTCGATTGATTCGCCCCGAGCTGCGTGCACGCCTGAATGCGCTGGAAGTACGTGATGAAGGTGTAAGCGCCGAACACGAAGATGGATACACCCGCCGCCAGACCGTCCAGGCCATCGGTCAGGTTCGTCGCATTCGACCACGCCGTCACAATGAGATTCGTCCAGATCAGATACAGGACGACACCCACGCCGAGCCCCGCAAAGCCCAACGTCAGAGCTGTGGGGCGCGCAAAGGAAATCTCGAGTGTTCCGGCGTATTCGCCGAACTCGTTCGGCATGATGAGGGTGCCCAGCGCGAAGAGCGATGCAACGGCAACCTGACCGATGATCTTGCCCGACGGATGCAGACCGAGAGAACGCTGGCGCATAATCTTGATGCCGTCATCGAGCAGGCCGATAACGCCGAGCCCCACGAAGAGGAACACGAGGAGCAAGCCCGACCAGGACGGTCCCGCACCGGCAACCAGCGAACCAATCAGCCAGGCGATGACGGTCGCCAGGATGATGACGAGACCGCCCATGGTGGGCGTGCCGCGCTTGGTCAGGTGCTGGGTCGGCCCGTCCTGGCGGATGAACTGGCCGTACTGGTGCAACACCAGGAAGCGGATGAGCAGCGGCGTACACATCACCGACAGCGCCATGGCGATGATGAACGCCGAGATAAGTCCAATCACCGGTTCGTTCCCTTCTCTCGCAGGATATCTGCGACCTGCCACGAATGTGACCCGTAGGAGCCTTTGACCAGGATGACGGCGCCATCCTCGGCATGTTCGATCGCCAGGCGCGCAGCCTGCTCAGGATCCGACGCGACCTCACGGTGGGCCACACCCGGGGCACCCTCCAAATAGTAGTGGGCGTCCGTCCCCAGGCCAATGAGTGTGTCCACGCCCGCGTCCTCGATCATGGTTCCCACCTGCTCGTGCAGTGACTGCGAGTCATCGCCCAGCTCCAGCATTTCACCGAGAACGGCAATGGTTTGCGCGTCCGAGCCGATCGAGGCCAGCGCGGTAATCCCGGCACGCATCGAGTCCAGGTTCGCGTTGTAGGAATCGTCGATGAGGGTGATTGCCGTGCTCTCAACCGTGAGCTCATGAACGTCCATGCGGTGGGGACTCAGCGCACGCGCATTCGACAGAACGGTAGCCACCTTCTCCAAGCTGACGCCGAGCGTCAGGGCACCGGCGGCAGCCGCCAAGGCGTTGGCCACGTGGTGGCGACCCACGATCTTCAGGTCAACGTGCGCCTCGCCCTGCGGTGTCACGAGGGTGAAGGAAGCGCGGTCAGCGCGGTCAAGCTGCACGTCGATCGCCCGCACATCGGCGCGGGGATCACCCGAGGCGGAGAAGCGGATGACCTCACCCGTCGCCAGCGGTGCCATGGCCTCGACGTTCGGATCGTCAGCGTTGAGAATGACGGGGCCTCCCGGACGCATCCCCTTGATGAGTTCCGCCTTCGCGGCGGCAACACCTTCAAAACCACCGAAGCCTCCCACGTGGGCGTGTCCGACGCACAGCTCGATGGCAACGTCCGGGGAGACGATATTGGTCAGATAGGTGATGTGACCGGGAGCAGATGCGCCCATCTCGAGGACGAGGTGGCGCGTCGATTCATCGGCCAGAAGCACCGTCAGCGGCAGGCCAACCTCGTTGTTGAATGAGAGCTTGGGAGCCACCGTCGGCCCGTCCTCGCTCATGATCTGCGCCAGCAAGTCCTTCGTCGTCGTCTTACCCACGGAGCCCGTCATCGCGATGACGTCGAGGTCTCCCCCGCTGCGCAGCTTCTCGACGTGCGCGTGTGCCAGAGCACCGAGCGCCACGGTCGAATCATCCACGACGATCTGGGCCACGGCCTCGTCGACCTCGTGTTCGACGATAACGGCAACAGCACCGCGTGCCACCGCTCCTGAAACGAACGTGTGCCCGTCGGCGGCCTCGCCGCGACGTGCGATGTAGAGCGATCCCTCGGCTGCTTCGCGCGAGTCGGTGACCACCGGGCCTGTCACGAGCACATCGGGGCCGACCAGGCGACCCGACACTGCCTCAGCAATCCATTGTGCTGTCGTCTGCATGTTCTACTCCTTCAGACTCACGGCGTCGTCGGATACAGGTTAGCGGACGACGTGGAGGCGGGGATACCCAGGTTGCCGACAGCGGTGCGCGCAATGTCGCCAAAAAGCGGTGCCGAGGAATCAGATGAGACCGACGCCACCCTCGGGTTGTACAGCACGACGGCGATCGCGAGGCGCGGCGCATCCGCGGGAATAATGCCGGCAGTCGTGGAGACGAGGCCGGACGCACCATCGATGATCGTCTCAGCGGTGCCGGTCTTCACACCCACGCGGTAGCCGGGCACCTTCGCGGCACCAGCGGTACCCAGATCGTCCTCGACGACGGACTCCATCATCGTGACCAGCTGCGAGGCCGCCGACGCATCCATGGCCTGGACAGGCTGACTACCCTGTGGCACCTCAACTGTTCCATCCGCGTTCGTCCACGACTTCACGATGTGAGGCGCGATGCGCACTCCCCCGTTCGCGATCGTGGCGAGCGCCGAGGCCTCCTGCATCGCGGTAATCGCGTACGCTTGACCGAACATCGTCACGTAGCGGTCACGGCCCTGCCACTGATCCGCACTGCGCAGTAGACCGGCGGACTCGCCGGGCAGCTCGACGCCCGTCTCCTCACCAAACCCAAGAGCGCGCATCATCGCGTAACGCTGGTCGTCGCTCATCGTCTGGCCGATTAGGACAGTACCCGTGTTCGACGACTCCGCCAGAATGCCCGTCGCCGTCAGGGTCTCGCCGCCATGCTCGTGGAAGTCGGTGATAGGACCACCCGCGTCGGGAAGATCCAGCGCGTAGGGCACCTGGAAGACACTCGTCGGCGTGATCGTCCCCTGATTGAGGGCCGCCCCCACGGTCACGAGCTTGCCCACCGAGCCGGGCTCGAATGCGTCCTGAACCGCGTGCACCTTCTGAGGGTTCGCGTTGTCGGGCTCCTTGGAGTTCGAATCCGCCATCACCAGCACATGACCTGTCGCCACGTCCTCGATGACGACGGCACCCCAGTCGGCCTGGTGATTCGTGACTCGCGCGTCGAGCAGTTCCTGGACCTGATGTTGCAGGTCAGCGTGGAGCGTAAGCTCCACATTGCCGCCGTTCTTCGGCTCAACAGTGGTCCTTTTACCGCCCGGCATCACGGCACCGTTAGGCGCGATCTCGAAGGCTTGTGCGCCCGGGGTACCCGTCAGCAGTGCGTCGAACTGCGCCTCCATGCCCGAAGACCCCTGTCCCTCGGCGTTGACCGTCCCAATGACGGGCGCAGCGACATTGCCATTGGGGTACTCACGCTCGAAGACAGACTCCCACTCGATCCCGTAAATATCGAGCTTGCGAATCTCACGGTAGGACACGGCATCCACGTTGCGCTTGATGTACACGTAGGTGGAATCGCCCAGCATCATGCCGCCGAGCTCCGCCTCATTCATGCCGAGGATGGGGGCCAGAAGGCGCGCGGCCTCCGCGGGCCCACGGCCGACCTCGTTACCATCATCATCACGGTGGACGAAAGAACGGATATTCACCTGGTTCACCGCGATGTCGTACGTCTGGATGGAGTTCGCCAGGACGACACCCGTGGCATCGGTAATCGTGCCACGCGCAGCGGCGACCTCCGTCGAAGAGGTACGCACGCGCTGCCCCTGGGCCGCCAATGATGGTCCCTCGATAATCTGCAGCTGAACCAGACGCACGCCACAGATACACAGGGCACCAACGAGGATGCCCACGATCCATCGCGAACGCGTGATGACGGTATCCATAGGTACTCGCCTTCCGAGTTACTTCGCGGGAGTCCCAGCCTCGACGCTGCCGGTTTCGAGGGTAATAAAGCCCGACTTGCCCGCGGGCACCATGCCGTTCGCCTTCGCGGCCTTCTCGAGCTCCGTCGGCGAGACCTTACGATCCAGTTCCGCTCGCATCGTCCACGACTGCGCCTCAAGCTCATTGAGAACCAGCTGCTGCTCACGGATCTCGAACGAGGTCTGGGCCATGCGCGTGTTGAGGACCATCGACGTCACGACGGATGCCAGCGCGACGGCGACGAAGAGAATAAGGATCGCTGCAACCGAGCGGCGAGGACGGGTGCCCTCGACGATACGCAGCTCGTGGGCCTCCTCGCGGCGCAGTTCGGGGCGCGCTGCGGGACGTGCCTTCGCGGTTGCTGCACTCATGAGAGGTCCTTCCATTCGCGGATGAGCTCCGCGCCGCGCAGTCGCACGGAAGCGGATCGGGGGTTGTGATCTTGTTCGGCCTGGTCGGCCCTATTCGCGCCCTTTGTCAGCAGACGCAGGCTGGGAGCCATCTCGTCAGGGATGATCGGCAGACCGGGTGGAGCACTGCTGGTCGACCCGCGACGCAGCACGTCCTTGACTATCCGATCCTCGAGACTCTGGTAGGACTCCACCACCAGGCGCCCGCCCACCCTCAAGCTGGCGAGGGCTCTCGGCAGAGCGCGTTCTAAGATTGTCAGCTCGTCATTGACAGCCACACGCAGCGCCTGGAACGTACGCTTCGCCGGGTTGCCGCCGGTACGCCGCGCGGGGGCCGGGATAGCCTCACGGATGATGTCCACGAGTTCACCAGTGCGGGTGATGGGCGCGGTGTCGCGGCGTCGGATGATGAGCCGGGCGATACGCGGCGCGAATTTCTCTTCGCCGTACGTGCGCAGGATCCGGATCAGTTCACCTTCCGAGGCCGTGGCGAGCAGATCAGCGGCGCTCGGTCCGGTGGTCGAATCCATTCGCATGTCGAGCGGCGCATCTTTGGAGTACGCGAACCCGCGCTCAGCCTCGTCCAGCTGCAGGGAGGACACTCCCAGGTCCATGAGGACGCCGTCGACGCGCGCTTCCTGCCCCAGCTGGCGTGTCACCGCCTCGTCGATGTTGTCGTAGGTGGTGTGGACCGCACGGAAGCGTGTCCCGAAACGCTCGAGGCGCTCGGACGCAAGGTCAATCGCCTGAGGGTCTCGATCAATACCAATAACCGTCAGATCCTCGAAGCGCTCAAGCGCCCCTTCCGTGTGACCACCCATGCCCAGCGTGCCATCCACGAGGACCGCGCCGGGGTGCTCAATCGCGGGAGCCAGCATGTCGAGGCACTCGGCGAGGAGCACAGGTACGTGTCGCTCGCTTGCGGGGCGCGACGAATCGTGCACCGCCTGCGATGTGTCCACCATGTCGCGCCTCCTTTCGTGTGCCGACTGTCGCGTTCTGGGTGTTCAATCCGTGCTTCCAGGTCCCCCACCGTGCTCCGCCACCGGGGAAGTGATGTCGGAACAGCGGGCGGAGACCTGAGAGCACGGGTCAGAACATCCCGGGGATGATCTCTTCTGCAGTATTGGAGAAGACCTCTTCCTGGACGGCGAGGTACTCGCGCCAGGCCGAGGCATCCCAGATTTCAGCTCGCGACCCCGCACCGATGACGGCGAGTTCGCGACCCAGACCGGCGTATGCACGCAAGTCCGCGGGAACACTGATGCGCCCCTGCTTGTCCGGGATCTCCTTGTAGGCTCCCGAGAGCATCACGCGGATCCAGTCACGCGCCTGCTTGGACGACAGGGGCGCGCGGCGCAGTTCCGCGGTCATGCTCTCGAATTCCGCGGCAGGGAACGCATAGATGCAGTGCTCTTGACCGCGAGTGAGGACGATGCCGCCCTCCATGTCCTCGCGAAAGCGCGCGGGCAGAAACATGCGGCCCTTGTCGTCGAGCTTGGGCTCGTACGTACCGAGGAACATGTCACCGCCCTCCCCTGTTCGGAACTTTCCCCCACTTTAACCCACCACACCCCATGTTTACACAGGAACTTCCGGCGTGGCGTAAAAAACAGAGGCGTCAAACGGCTTCTTTTCAAGGAAAATATCGAGTGGAGAAAAGTGGGGGAAATCTTGCACACATCCGGAGCCATACGCTCCCACCCACTGCCCACACCGCGAGCCAACCACCTGAGTCTCCCACGCATTTTCAGTGGAATTTCAACGCTTATCGAGCACTTGAAACGAAGGGGGCGGCAACAAGCAACACCCAGTGGAGCACCGTGGGGAGGAGGGTGGGGAACGCCAGGGAGGGGCGTAGGGAGGAAGGTGGGGAACGCCGGGGAGGGCCGTGGGGAGCAGGGTGGGGAATCCCAGGGAGGGGCGTAGGGAGGACGGTGGGGAACCCCGGGGAGGAGGGTGGAGAGCGCCCGAGGAGCAGGGCGGGGAGAACCGCAGAGCCTCCCAAGGATCTCCGTAGAGTTGCGCGAAACCATCATTCAGATCGCTTCCGGTCGTTCCGAAACGCTCACCAATCGCATCAACCACATACTGGGCAGCTCCACCCCCAGCTCGCATGCACGTTCGTGCGGTTGTGGGGATATGGGTGGGAGGATGTGCGTGATGGTTGCGCAGCATTCTTAGTGTTTCGTGCTGGTTCTGCGCGTACCCTGAAACAGTAGGGCGCACCTCCAAGGACGGGGGTACGCTGCAGGGCACCTCACCGTGGAGGAGTACAACGCCATGACGGTTCCACCATTATTCGACCACCTCGACACCGAGGACGAGGACCAGCTGCGGCACGACGCCGCACCGCGGGACGCGGGCTTCGAGGCTGGTGCTGAGCACCGGGACACCCGCGCGCGTCCCTCGGGTATGCGAGAGCGCGCCCAGGCGTGGCTGCACGTCGAGCCGTTCTATTGGACGATGCGCGTGGTCTACGTGTGCCTCGCCGCAGGAGCCGTCTTCGCCGTCTACATCAACGGGGTCGCCGAAGGCTGGTGGAGGGCCTGGGGCGAAAAACCCAGCGTCGCAGCCACAGCCCCCGCGGCTCAGCCCACGCCCGCACCATCACTGTCGAGCGAGGCCGCAATGTCGGGCGGCTACCAGATCGGCCCCGACGGCATCCTCGTGCGCCCCGCCCAATATGCCGCAGACACCTACACCAAGCCTGAGTTACCTGAGGAAGCCAAGGAGAATACCGAACGAGGAGCAGAAGCAGCCGCAGAACACTACCTCGCGCTCATGGTTTATGCGTGGAATACAGGAGATACACGGCCACTGGTAGATATGTCTGATAGTGACTCAAAGTTCGCACATGAGGTTACGCAGAGGATCAGCGATATCTACGGTGATGGATGGGTATTTAACAATAGTTCCGTCGTGGAGCACGTTCTCAAGCTTGAGCCCACGGAATTAGCAGGTGACGAGAATGTACCTGGCACAGTGACAGTTGTGTTAGCTATCAACTCGTCGGATGGAACGATTTGCCAGAATAAGAACATTTATGTTCACGATCAGCAATACCATTCCATTTTTGCACTAGTGATGACATGGAATAATGACCAATGGGTTGTAACCCAGGCGGGAATGGAAAAGACAAATGCGTGAGAAATTCTTTCAATTTATCATATCGGCAACTATCGCTCCACTCCTGTTTACAGTCGGTGCGCACACAGCGCACGCGGAGGAAGTTACTCCCCCTCCCTTCTATGACACAGATGCCCACGATGACGCCATTGATTTTCTCCTTAAGCAAGGCATCAGACAATATAGCGGAAGTACTCAGCCTAGTAACGAGACACCTACTGATGACACAATTCGGCAATCAAATTCTGCCATTGCGAGTCCTGATGCAGTGACTGCCATGGCAGATAGAAATTGTGACGGAAAAGGACACGAGGGCATTCAGTCAGACGGAAGTACCGCACTATATGCATGTCGTCCTGTCTTCCCCAAAACTGGTGAATCGGGGTGGACGCCAACCACGCGCGAGATTCTGTACTACGCAGCCACGACGATCCACGCTGACGGTGCGGGTTTGCATAAGCGGCCGTCGAAGGTGTCGTTCACGAACAAGTACATTCCCACGATCGTGGCAGCCACCCACCCCACACAGACCCACACGATCAACCTGCTGGGCCACGACATCACCATCACCTTGACGGCCACCAACTACGAATGGGACTGGGGCGACGGCACCCCGAGCACCGTCACCGCCTACCAGGGAATGCCATACGAGAAGGGCATGGACCTGAACAAGGACCCTAGGCTCATCCGCCACTACTACACGCCGCCCAACGGGTGGCGCTCACGCTTCGACGGCCCCTACCCCGACGCCACCCGCACCATCACCCTGACCACCACGTGGAGCGGCACGGCCACCAACCCCTTCACCGGAGAAACCCAAACCATCAACGGCCTCGTCACCACAACGGAAACGACCGGCCCCTTCCCCCTCGACCACCTCACCGTCTCAAACACCGACACCTGGGAAGAAAAACAAGGCCACTAAACACGCTGCGCGGCAACAACCCCGCACGCTCTTTCGCTGCGAACCCACATTCATAGCGTGTCGCGCATGCGATGCACAGAGGGGCGGGGCGCGCCGGATCCCCGGCGCGCCCCGCCCCGGGCAGTCTTGGATCGACGACGTCAGTCGTCGTCCTTGCGGTTATCCCAGCGTCGCTCCTGATCCTGGATGAAAGAATCCCAGCCGCCGCCCTTATTCTTCTTCGCCGAGCGGGACTCATCTGCGCCTCGCCCCTGAGCAGAAGGCCTCGAGAACGCGTAGAGCACTCCGGCGACCGTCACAGCGAAACCGACGACCCCCAGGAGAATCGACACGACGGAGTACCCCAGGGACACAGCAGCAACCAGCACAATCATGCCCAGGACAGCACCCGTCAGGCCAAGGGCAATACGGCGAGGAGCGCGAGGACCTTCAGCCGCCTTCGACTCAGGCTCTTCGGAGACGGGAGCGGACATCTGCGAGGCCAACGCCGGATCTTCCTCGCGCAAAGATGCTTCCATCTGCTCGAGGATCTTCTTCTCATACTCGGTGAGAGCCATTGGGTGCCCCTTTCACATGGGTAGTACCAACAGCTTAGCGCGTCCGGTATGTCAGAGACGAACTGGCCTTACAGGAGGGTCCCCTGGCGCGCCTCGCTGCCGCCACCATCCAACCCTTGCCTACCCCGGCCTCGTTGATCGGGCGGGGCCTGAGCGGGAGCTGCCTCGCCCGTATCCGCCCCGAAGGAACGCCGATCGGGTGTTTTCTTCCCGATCAGCGTCGCAGGCGCCAGTGCACCGGCACCAAACTTCGTGCGGATCTGATCCATCGCACGCTCGGACGCGGCAGGGCGCTCATCGCGATCCAACGTGACCGCCACTCCCCCGGAGCGCGCCTGCAGACCCTCCACGCGCACACCGAAGAGGCGCACCCCGCCGATCGGCATGGCCTCACGCAAAAAGAGCTCGCGCGCGGCCTTGGCGATGTCTCGCCCCGTGTCCGTGGGCGCCACGAGGCTCACGCTGCGCGTGATCGTATGAAAGTCAGCGCCGCGCATCTTAATCCCGACGGTCCACCCAACGACCCCGCCTGCTCGCAGTCGGCGCGCGCAATCGTGAGAGGCCGCCAGGATGAATTCCTCAATCTGAACCCGCGAGCGCACGTCCTCCTCGAAGGTGCGTTCCATGCCGACCGATTTTTCGGCGCGCGCGGGGCTCACGGCCCGCGGATCAATCCCCCACGCGAGGTCGTGCAGGTGGTGGGCTGCGGCGACTCCGAGGAGCTTCGTCAGGCGCGCGATAGGCGCGTGCGCGAGGTCGCCGATCGTGTCGATGCCTTCGCGATCGAGAACGGCCGCGGTCCGACCGCCCACTCCCCACAGCGCTCCCACCGGCAGTCCGTGGAGGAACGAGACCGTGGCATCGTGGGGAATGAGAAGAAGCCCGTCGGGTTTGGCGTGCGAGGAGGCAATCTTTGCGACCGATTTCGTGGATGCGATGCCGACGGATGCAGGCAGCCCGACGCTCTCGCGGATTCTTGAGCGGATGAGGGTCGCGATTGTCAGGGGTGATCCGAGGCGACGCCTCGCGCCGGACACGTCGAGAAATGCCTCGTCGATGGAGACCTGTTCGAGCGCGGGCGTAATCGTCGCGAGGATCCCCATGACCTCCTGAGAGTATCGGCGGTACAGGCCGTGACTGCCGGGGACGAACGCCGCGTGCGGGCACAGGGCTCGGGCACGCGATGTCGGCATGCCGGCGCGTACGCCCAGGGCTCGGGCCTCGTAGGTGGCGGAGGTGACGACGCCACGCCCCGAGGTCCCCCCAACGATGATGGGACGCCCGACGAGGCTCGGATCCTCGCGCATTTCGACCTGAGCGAAGAAGGAGTCCATGTCGACGTGAAGGATCGGGGTGGCTGAGTCATCCGATCCCCAGTCGCGCTTCGCGCGCGTATCCCTGGGAGCGTTTGACATGTCACCTCCTGTGCCCGTGTGTGGTCTTCGTGGTTACAGTGTCCACCATGGCACGCTCATCTTCGTCACGCGACATCTCTTTCGATACGGATTTCGGCTCGGCGCGTATCCGGTGGGATGGGCCGCGTGCGACGCTCTTCCTGGGTGACGTCGAATCATCCGCGGTTGACACGTCGGACCCCACCTACCTGGAGTTCGAGTACATGCAGCACATGAACGCTGTCGTGTCTTCCCTGTGGGGCGCTCAGGATCGTTTTCGCGCGCTGCATGTGGGTGGTGCGGCGTGCGCGCTCGCCTGCGCATGGGCGGCGTCACACCCGCAGTCCCGTCACGTGGCCGTCGAGGTTGATCGTCTCCTCGCTGAGCAGGTACGTGAGCACTTCCCGATCCCGAAGTCACCCCAGGTCAAGATCCGAGTGGGCGATGGGCGCGTGGTCCTCGACGGGACGCGCGAGGGAAGTGTCGATGTGATTGTGCGCGACGCGTTCGCGTCCGGGGTGACTCCCGATCATCTGCGCACCGTGGAGTGCGCGCAGCGGGTACGCGCGGCGCTGACGGCCCGGGGTGTGTACCTGGTGAACTGCGCGCATGGTGGCGCTGCTAATGCCCGTCAGGACGTAGCCGCCCTGTGCGAGGTCTTCCCCTTCGTCGCGTCCATTCAGGATCCGAAGGTGGGACGAGGCGGCAGACGCGGTAACGTTGTCGCCCTGGCCTGCGCGGATGGCGTCGTTGACGTGGACGAGATCGATCGCGCGCTGCGTATGCTGGCATTGCCCGCCCGCATTACGCGGCCGCGGGACTTGGAGCGATGGGTGGCTGGAACGCCAGCGCTCACGGACGCGCAGATCGGATACCCTCAGGCGGACTAACGAGGCCGTGGCGCGCAGGCGGATACACCGGCTTCAGGGCATGAGCTCAGACTAGCCGCCCACGCATCTCCCTCAGGCGCGGTGGCGCGGCGACGAGGGGCCGGGTCCCTGCCCCCTGCGGCGTGCCTCGACGCGGGCGAGGACATCCTCAACGGTGTCGGGCTTGGCGGGTTCGGCGGACTCCTCGGTGCGCGGTGCCCGCTGAACCGACTCGATCTCCTCGTCCTGGGCACGGGAGACCTGCGCGAGGTAGGCCTCGATCACATCGCCGATATCCTTCGAGGCCTTCTCGTCGCCACTGGTCATCGGAGGCTGCCCCATTCCGGGCAGCGGGATCGCACCCGTTCCGCCGGTCCACGCATCAAAGTGCTCCTCAAGAGCGGACACCGTATGCGAAATCTCCGGATTGCCCTCGACGAGCTTGGCGATGTTCTCCTGATCCTGCGCAGCACCTTGCTCGAGGTCACCGACGGGCAGTGAAAGGTCCGCGAACTTGGCGAATGAGGTCAACAGAGCAGAGGACGCGGCCGGGTAACCAGTGTCCGCCATGTAGTACGGAACCGCGCCGAGGAGCGCGAGCCCACCGATCCCCTGCTGTCCCATACGAATCTGCATGAACGTGGACAGCGGCGAGGGGAACTGCATGTGATTCGAGATCGCGCCAGCCCCCGGGGGCAACAGCGACTCGTCGGTCGCCTGCACGTGGACGGGCGTGGGACGCGTGTGCGGAACCCCCGAGGGGACGCCGTGCAATGAGAAGGTAATTTCCACGCCCGCGCGTTCGCAGATCTCTCGGATCGCGGCGGTAAACGACTCCCAGTGGGCGTCGGGTTCGGCACCGTGCAGGACCAGGATCGGGTTCCCCATGTCGTCTTCGACGAGGTCGAGAACGGTTTCGGGCATCACCATGTCCGGGGAGGGCACCCAGTTGTCGACGGTCACAATGGGCCGATGGGAACGGTAGTCCACGAGGGTATCGGCGTCGAACGTGGCGACCCGCTCGTTGTGCAGGGAACGCAGCAGCTGGCCAATCGCCATGCGCCCAGCGGCGCCAGCGTCAATCGCCCCATCGAAGTGGATGAGGAGAATCTTCGCCTTCGCACCCGCGGCGGGACCGTCGGCATACAGGTCAGTGGCCTTCATACTCACGTCTCCTCCTCATGCTTATGCTTCTACCTCGTGTCTAACGTACCCGCGTCGCCCCCGCCTCGTCACTCGGGAGCCGTTTTTGAGCTTGGGGCGAAGTGCGCACACGCCCGACGTACTGGAAGCGCCGAAAGCAAAAGTAGGGGACAATAGAGGGCCACAGAATCGAGGAGGAGCCATGGCCACGAACACTCATGATGAGTCGTCGACCGACCTTCCACTGCCCGAACAGGATTTCGTCGACCGCGCGTATGAGCGCCTGGACGCATTGCGGGCCTCCTACCGCGAGCGCCAGGGTCGCGTCCACGCCACGCACGGTGTCGGAAATGCGCAGGGCTGGACTGAACGCGAGGCCCTGTCCGCGCACCTGGGTGAAATGGCCGCCCGCCTCGAAGGCGTGGAAGAGCGCCTCGTCTTCGGCCGTCTCGACATGGTGGATCGCTCGGTGCGTCACGTGGGTCGCCTGTCCCTGTCGCAGGAGGACGGCACTCCCCTCCTCGTGGACTGGCGCGCTCCGGCCGCACGCCCCTTCTACCAGGCCACGTCGGCTGAGCCGGACGGTGTCGTTCGGCGCCGCCATATTTCGACGCGTGACCGCCGAGTGACCGGCCTGGAGGACGAACTGTTGGACGCATCCCACGCATCGGGGCTGGAGCTCCAGGGCGAGGGCGCGCTCATGCACGCCCTGAGCGAAGCCCGCGACGGCCGTATGGGCGACATCGTCGCCACCATCCAGTCGGAGCAGGACCGCATCATTCGCGCGTCCGACAAGGGCCTCATGGTCGTTCAGGGCGGCCCGGGTACCGGTAAGACAGCTGTCGCGCTGCACCGCATCGCCTACCTCCTGTATGCCCACCGTGAGCGCCTCGAACGCTCGGGTGTCCTCCTCGTCGGCCCGTCGCGGCTGTTCCTGCGTTATATCGAGCAGGTTCTCCCCTCCCTAGGCGAGACGGGTGTCGTGTCCATAACGCTGGGCGACCTGGTGCCGGGCGTGCATGCTCGCACCGAAGACGACGAGGCCGTGGCGCGGATCAAGGGGCTTCCGGCGTGGGCGAAAATCGTCAAGGAGGCCGTGCGGGCGCTGGCGAAGCTGCCCGAGGGCGACCAGGTGCTGCGCGTATGGAACCGCGAGGTGACGCTCTCGCGCTCCGACGTGGAGACGGCGCGGCGCCGGGCGAAGCGCTCGGGTCGCGCACATAACGTGGCGCGCGAGTCCTTTGCACGCGAGCTCATGGATGTGTTGGCCCTCCGTCTTGCGCGCGAGGCCGGGGACGGCGATTCCGAGGGCGGCGTCGATCCGGAAGTGAAGCGCTCGTGGCTCATCGAGATCCGCGATTCGGCGGATTGTAGGCGCGCGATCAACACGGCGTGGATGCCGACGAGCGCGGGGACGCTGCTGCGTCGACTCTATGCGCGTCCGGAGGTGTTGGCAGTGGCGAACCGCAAGGCCGGTTCGCCACTGCGCCCCGACGAACTCGCTGCACTCGTGCGGCCGCGATCGGCACCGTGGACGGTGTCGGACGTGCCGATCTTGGACGAGTGCGAAGAACTTCTGGGTCCCATGCCCACCGCCTCCACGACGTCGCGGGGTACGGATGACGGTGCGGTTGCACGCGCCCGCGAAGCGATCGAAGCGCAAAACCTGGGCGGCGGCATCGTGACAGCGCAGATGCTCGCTGACCAGGTCACGGGACAGGATTCGTGGACGCCCCTGTCCGAGCGCGCCGCGAAAGATCGGACGTGGGCATACGGCCATATTGTGGTCGACGAAGCGCAGGAGCTCTCTCCGATGGCATGGCGTGCCCTGCTGCGCCGCTGCCCCTCCCGTTCGTTCACGGTCGTGGGAGACCTCGACCAGCGGCGTGGTAACAAGCGTCCGCCCACATGGGAGAAGGCTCTCGGCCCGGCAGCCCGTGCCCTCGCAGCTGAGTACGCTCTGACGGTCTCGTACCGCACGCCCGCGACCCTCACGACCCTCGCTGAAGGCGTGGTCGCCCGCGCCGGCGTGCCCGTGCTGTACCCGATGACTGCGGTACGCGACGTTGAGGACTGCTACCGCGTCACCCACGTGGACGCACCCGAGGAGGCTCCGGCCTCGTCGCGGGAAAATAGCCCACTATGGTGCGCCGTCGCCCAGGCCCAGCGCGAAGCCGAGGAGCGCCTCGACCGCGAGGCGGGCACCTCCCGTGGCCGCATCGCCATCATTGTCGGCAACGAGCGCGCCCGAGCGTGGGGAGCCGACGTGGCCGGCGAGACTGCGCTCTCCGAGCGTGTCTCCCTCCTGTCTGCCGTTGCCTCCAAGGGCCTCGAATTCGACACTGTCGTCCTCGTCGAACCCGCCGAGGTCATGAACGACGGCGTCGGAGACCTCTTCGTGGCGCTCACGCGTGCCACCCACGACGTCCACGTCGTCCACAGCGCACCTCTGCCCGCCGGTATGGAAGAGTGGTAGGAGCAACCACACCCTGACACCGTGTCCCGCTTCGCGTCCGTGTCTGCGATGATGGGAGCATGACACGCGCACTGCTCCTGGAAAACCCGCACGACGTCGCCGACGATATTTTCGCCAAGTTCGGCATTGAGGTAAGGCGCATCAAGGGTGCCCTGTCCGAAGATGACCTGATCGAGGCTCTCGAGGGCGTGGACTACCTGGGTTTGCGTTCCAAGACCGAAGTCACCGAGCGCGTGCTGCGTGCGCGCCCCGAGCTCAAAGCCATCGGTGCCTTTTGCATCGGCACGAACCAAATCGACCTGGCCACGGCCACCGAGATGGGCGTCGCCGTCTTTAACGCGCCCTACTCCAATACGCGCTCCGTCGTCGAGCTCGCGATCGGCGAGATCATCGACCTCTCGCGCCGCGTCACGGTGAAGAATTCGCGCCTGCACCGCGGCGTGTGGGACAAGAGCTCAGACGGCGCCCACGAGGTGCGCGGCCACACCCTCGGCATCATCGGCTACGGGAATATCGGAACCCAGCTTTCCGTTCTCGCCGAGGCCATGGGCCTCAACGTCATCTTCTACGACGCCGCCGAGCGCCTCGCCCTCGGTAATGCGACGCAGATGCCGACGATGGAAGCCGTCCTGCGCGAAGCCGACATTATTTCAGTGCACGTGGACGGCCAGGAGTCCAACACGAACCTCATCGGGCACGTCGAGTTCGAACTCATGAAGCCCGGTGCCCTCTTCATCAACCTGTCGCGCGGCCACGTCGTCGACGTCGACGCGCTGCACGCCGCGCTCGTCTCCGGACACCTGGGCGGTGCCGCCATTGACGTGTTCCCGGAGGAACCACGCGCCAACGGCGACCCGTTCACCTCTCCCCTGGCAACCCTCGACAACGTCATCCTCACGCCCCACATCGGCGGCTCGACGGAGGAAGCCCAGTACGATATCGGTCGTTTCGTCGCCGCCAAGATCGGCGAATACCAGGTCAGCGGCTCCACCGACATGAGCGTGAACCTGCCGAACCTGACGATGAACGTGGGCAGGCGCTCGCGCTACCGCGTGCGCCTCATCCACCGCAACGTTCCGGGCGTCATGGCGCGCGTCAACCAGATTTTCGCGTCCTCCGAGGCCAACGTCGACGCCCAGATCCTCGCCACCCTCGACGAGGTCGGCTACGTGCTCACCGACATTTCGGCGGGCCTGGGACGCGAGGCACTTGAGGAGCTGAGCCACCTGCCCGAGACCATCCGTTTGATCGCGACGCCGCTGTAAAACTGTCGCGTTCATCGCGTTTCCACCTGGTCAACGCACGCCGTGGTTACGGTATCGTAGGTATACCGTTCCCAAAGGAGGACAGATGGACCTCACGTCGCAGCTGCGCGCCCTGTACGCGCCCGGCGTCGCCTACGAGATCGCAACGCCCGCTCAGCCCATCCCCGAGATGGTCCTGGAAGTAGCCTCGCGCTACCCGAAGCGCGCAGCCATCGACTTTTTCGCGCGCCAGCTCACGTACGCGGAGCTCGCCGACGAGATGCGTCGATGCGCCGGAGCTCTCCACCAGGCTGGCGTCCGCGCCGGCGACAGGGTTGCTCTCGTCATGCCGAATTGCCCGCAGCACGCCGTCGCCGTTCTCGGCACGATGCTTCTCGGCGCGGTCGTCGTCGAGCACAATCCCCTGGCACCCGCAGGCGAACTGGAAAGCGAGTACGCTCGTCACGGCGCACGCGTGACGATCGCGTGGTCCAAAACCCTCGAGAAACTCACGTTCCTCGGGCGCGGCCACACCACCTTCTCCATGGACCTGACGACGGCGCTGCCCACGGCCTCGCGCCTGGCACTGAAGCTGCCCGTGAAGGCGGCACGCGAGAAGCGCGAGCAGCTCGCAAGCCCGCGTCCCGGCTGGGCACGCTCCTGGACGCGCGCAATGCGCTCAGCCACCCCCTGGCAAGGAAGCTGCCCATCTGCCATGGATGACGTGGCTCTCCTTATCCACACGGGTGGAACGACGGGCGTCCCAAAGGCCGCCGCGCTCACGCACGCCAACCTCATGGCCAATGTCGAAGAATCGATCGCGTGGGTACCGGTCCTCCACGAGGGGGCCGAGGTCTTCTACTGTATCCTTCCCCTCTTCCATGCCTTCGGCTTCACGATTGGCTTCCTGGCGGGCCTGCGTTTGGGTGCGACGATCGCTATGTTCCCCAAATTCGACACTGCGCTGGTACTGGCAGCTCAGCGCCGCCTGCCGTGCACGTTCTTCCTCGGCGTTCCCCCCATGTACGAGCGCCTCCTCAAGGCGGCCGAAGGCACAAACGTCGACCTGTCGTCGATCCGCTTCTCGCTGTCAGGCGCCATGCCTCTCTCGGCTGCACTTGCCGATCAGTGGGAACAAGCCACCGGCGGCCTCATGATCGAAGGCTACGGCATGACCGAGGCTTCCCCAATCATCCTTGGTTCTCCTCTCGCTTCCTCGCGCGCACGCGGAGCCCTGGGCATTCCCTACCCTTCCACTCAGGTCCGCATCGTCGATCCCGAAAACCCGTCGCGCGAGGTGGCCGATGGCGAGGTCGGCGAGCTCATCGCACGCGGCCCACAAGTGTTCTCCGGATACTGGAACCAGGATGAGGAAACCGCCGAAGTCTTCACGGCGGATGGCTGGCTACGCACCGGCGACCTCGTGCAGGTACGTGACGGCTTCATCTACATGGCTGACCGACGCAAGGAGATGATCAACTCCTCCGGCTTTAACGTCTATCCCTCCCAGGTCGAAGAGGCCGTGCGATCAATGCCCGGCATCCTCGACGTCGCAGCCGTTGGCGTACCTGCCGGAGAGTCCGGCGAGGACGTCGTCGCAGCGGTCGTGCTCGAAGCCGGCGCCTCCGTGACGCTGGGTGACCTGCGCAAGTGGGCGGAAAAATCACTCGCCCACTACGCGCTCCCTCGTCAGATTGTCGTCATGACCGAGCTTCCTCGCTCGCAGCTGGGCAAGGTCATGCGCAAGAAGGTGCGCGAGCAAATCCTGGGTGCTCAGGCGGCCGCCACGGATGCTGTTGCGGGCGCGCGCGACGCCGTCGTAGGCGCACGCGAAGCGATGAGCGAGAGGGTTGCCGAGGCACGCGGCGCCGCTTCCGAGGCCGTCGCGGAGGCGCGCGAGGCCGTCGCCGGAGCGCGCGGCGCAATGTCCGAGGCCATGGCTGAGGCACGTGAAACCATGTCCGAAAGGGTCGCAGAGGCGCGTGAAACCGCCTCCGAGGCCATGGCCGGAGCGCGCGATTCCGTCGCCGAGGCGGTGGCAGGTGCGCGTGAGTCCGTGTCCGAGGCCGTGGCGGGGGTCCGTGGATTGTCCGCGGGCACCCAGGGATCTACCCCCACTACCGGAGACGATGCACCAACGGCTGACGACCAGGAGACAACCGAGAGCTAATCACCAGGCATCACCATGCTGACGAGTAGTGCCCGGTCCTCGTTGAGGGCCGGGCACTACTCGCACATCAGAATCAGTCGTCTCCGAGCAGCGTGGGCGCTGCCGCGACGGAGCGTTTGCGGGCAGAACGCGCCTTACGAGGCTTCTTCGCAGGGGCCGGCGCGCACTGGACGGCATCTTCCGCTGTCTCGGGAGCGTCAGCACCGGGAGCGGCGCTGCGCGAGCGCTCCCGCAGCGCGTGAATGGCCTGTTCGAAATCGTCGAGGTTATCGAACTGGCGATAGACGGATGCGAAGCGCAGATATGCGACGACATCCAGATCGCGTAGGAACGGAAGGATCGCCTTTCCGACCTCGTCTGTCGACACGTTGGAAACACCCGTCGAGCGCAGCTGCTCCTCCACCTGCTGGGCAAGAATCGCGAGCTGGTCATCCGACACAGGCCGACCCTGGCAGGCCTTCTTCACACCCGATACAACCTTGTTACGGGAGAAGGACTCGACCACCCCGGAGCGCTTGACGACCTGGAATGACGAGGTTTCAAGCGTCGTGAAACGCTTCTTGCAGTGGGTGCACTCACGACGACGCCGAATCGAAGCGCCGTCGTCCGCGATGCGCGTATCGACGACGCGTGAATCCGGGTTATGACAGAAAGGGCAGTGCACCCTTCAACGGTACACGCAAAGACACCCGTCTGTCACAGGAGTCCCACGTGCCACCGTCAGCGAACAGGGACAATGATCCTCTGGCCAGGCTGCAGGGCACCGCGCACGTCGTTCATGCGTTCAATGTCGGCGACGACCTGCTCCAGCGGACGGTCCGTCTTCACGCCCTGGGCAAGCGACCACACAGAGTCACCGCTGACGACAGCCTTCGTGACGGTCGGACCATCGTATGCGTCCGGCTGAATGGCCAGACCGAGGGCACCAGCGCCAACCGACAGGACGAGCGTCGCCAGCACGCCAGCGAGCAAACCGCGACGCGACGACTGAGTCCGACGACGAGGAGCAGCAGGCGCGCGCAGGTACGAGGGATCATCAATGCGCTGAGCCTCAACACGACGACGTGCAGAGGGGGCCGTAGAGATGTCACGAACAGTCGCGAGCGGCGCTTCCTCCATGACACGAAGCGGGGAGCGGCGCGCAGGGAACGAGACGGCAACCTTCCTCACAACGGGAACACTCATGAGAACCTCCAGAAACCTTAATCGAACATCTGTTCGTCGAACACCTGTACGATAGCATGTAATCCACACAATGTCGAGACCCGCTCGAACATATGTTTCATTTCGTCTGCGATCGTCATATCCTTGACGTATCCAGTGGACGACCACCCATGCACATCTGCGTCCACCCACAGGAGAGGCAGACCCCATGACCGAGCGACCGATCAGCGATCGCCACCGCGCGATCCTGCGTGTTATCAACGAAAAGTTGGCATCAAGCGGCTTTCCCCCATCTGTGCGCGAGATCGCATCCGCGGTTGGATTGGCATCACCGTCGACCGTGAAACACCACCTCGACGCCCTTGAAGCCGACGGGTACCTTGTGCGCGAACCCGGACTGCCGCGTGCCCTTGACCTCACGGATCGTGCACGCGACGAGCTCGGCATCACGCCCTCCTCACAGCCCTCTGAAAAGGTCATTCGTATCGAAGTGCCCGTCTCCCACGTGGAGGAAGAAGGCACCGCTATCCCGCTCGTCGGTCGTATTGCCGCCGGTACCCCCATCACTGCTGAGCAGCATGTGGAGGATGTGTTCCACCTTCCAACGTCCATGACTGGGCACGGCGACCTCTTCATGCTCGAGGTCAGCGGCGAGTCCATGGTCGATGCGGGTATCTTCGACGGCGACTACGTCGTCATCCGTTCTCAGAACGAGGCTCGCAACGGAGAGTTTGTCGCCGCCATGATCGACGGCGAGGCCACAGTCAAGGAACTGTCCGTCACGGGTGGCCACGTCTGGTTGCTCCCACACAACCCGGACTACTCCCCCATTCCTGGCGACGAGGCCACCATCCTCGGCAAGGTCGTGACCGTCATTCGTTCGCTCTGACGCACTGCAATAAAGAGTGGCGCCACCCAAGAGGGTGGCGCCACTCGCTATCTGTCGGTGAGGATCAGAAGCCCAGGTCGCGGGCAACCTGACGCAGGCGCTCGGCCGAGGCAGTCAGACCATCGCGCTCGTTGAGCGTGAGCGGCGGGTTGAGGACTCGTCCGGCACCGTCGCGGCCCACGATGGTCGGGGCGGCCATGACGACGTCCGAGATACCTTCCCAGTCCTCAAGCAGGGTCGAGATGGTCAGGACTCGCTGCTCGTCACGCAGGACAGCACCCGCGATATTCGCAGCAGACAGGCCGATCGCGTAGTTCGTCGCACCCTTGCCCTCAATGATCTTGTAGGCGCTCTGGACGACCTCCTGTGCAATGGAGTTGCGCAGAGCCGAGTCGAAGACACCACCGGACAGGGTCGGGCCCCACTGCGACAGCGGAACGTTGCCGATCTCAGCGCTGGACCACAGGGCGACCTCGGAGTCGCCGTGCTCGCCCGCCACGTACGCGTGGATGTTCTGGGTGGCAACGCCGGTCTCGCGCGAGACAAGGTAGCGCAGGCGGGAGGTGTCGAGCACCGTGCCCGAACCGAAGACCTGGTTGCGGGGCAGTCCCGTGAGCTTGAGCGCCACGTAGGTGACGACGTCAACGGGGTTCGTGACGAACATGAAGCGGGCGTCAGGGGCCACGTTCTGCAGGTTCGGCACGATCTTCTTCATAAGGTTGACGGTCGAACCGGCCAGCTCAAGGCGCGACTGTCCGGGCTGCTGCTTCGCGCCAGCAGTCACGATGATCAGGTCGGAACCACGAACGATCTCAACGTCGTCGGAGCCCTCAATTGAGCCGGCGGGCGTGAACTGAATGCCGTGAGCCATATCAAGGGCCTCGGCCTCCACCTTCGCCTTATTGATGTCCTGGAGGACGATCGAGCGGGCATCGCCGCGCATCGCGCATGCATACGCGACAGCGGTACCAACCGCACCGGCGCCGATAATGGCGATCTTAGAAGGACGTCCGGAGGACTTTGACGGGTACAGGGTCTGGGCTTTATTTTCCACGAGTGTCTCCTAGAGTCTGCGGGCACGTCTATTCTCTCAGATGGAAGCCTCCCCGCGCCCGTTAACTGTGCGACGTTTTACACGCTCACGGGCTACTTACCCCTCGTGGTCGCTCCCCTGCGCGAGGCGACGCAGGGCACCGCGAACGACCTGCGGATCCGTCGTCGGCCACATGGCAGGCAGGGAGCGCATGATGAAACTGCCATAGCGCTTCGTCACCACGCGTGGATCGAGGATCGCGACGACACCCCGGTCGTCGGTCGAGCGCAGAAGGCGCCCCACGCCCTGGGCCATCATGAGCGCCGCGTGCGTGAGAGAGACGGATACGAAGCCGTTGCCGCCACGGCGTTCCACGTCCATGGATCGGGCGCGGGACACGGGATCGTCGGGGCGCGGGAACGGAATCTTGTCGATGACGACGAGTCGACAGGCCTGCCCGGCTACGTCGACACCCTGCCACAGGGACATCGTGCCCACGAGGCAGGAGTCGCGTTCCTCCCGGAAGCGCTGGATCAGCTGAGCCAACGTTTCTTCGCCCTGCAGGTAGACGGTCAAGTCCGTACGCTCACGCAGGGCCTGCGCTCCGGCCATCGCCCCGCGCTTCGACGCGAAGAGGGCAAGCATCCCTCCGCCCGAGGCCTGCGCGAGTTCGACGAGCTCGTCGAGCAGTTCCTCGCAGGGACCGTCGCGCCCGGGCAGGGGCAGGTGGGTCGCCACGTAGCGGATGCCCTGGCGCGCATGGTCGAAGGGTGATCCCACATCGATGCCGTGCCAGGGCACGCCCGACACAGCCATGCCGGATTGCGCGGCCATGAAGTCGAAGTTCCCGCCGAGCGCGAGCGTCGCGGACGTGAGGATCGCGGGGCGCTCACCGATACCGGTTCCACCGATGGCTGCGGACACGTCAAGGGGCCCAACGGTGAGGCGCGCATTATCGGACTCATCCTTCGTGATGTAGGCGATCGACTGGTCGGGGTCCCTCCCCCACGCTTCGAGCGCCGCGATCAGCTCATCAATGGCGGCACGGGCTAAGAGTTTGGCGGCGGGCTCTCCCTGCGCGTCCGACACCTCGTGGCTGGCGCGCCGAGCCGCGCCATCGAGGACGACCATCGCGTCGATGAGGGCGCTCGGCCGGTATTCGAGGAGGCCCGCCTCCAAGGGGGCCATGGCGGCACCCAGCCCAGCCCCGGCCTCGTCGAGGTCCGTGGAATCGATCGAGAGATTCGAGCGCAGGGAGCGCGCCACGCGACTCACGCGGGCCACCGTCAGGTCGGCGGCCGCCTGGGAACGCACACGGTCGGCCAGCTCGTGGGCCTCGTCGATGACGACGGCGTCGTACTCGCCGAAGAGCTCGCCCTCCCCGCACGCGTTGATTCCGAACAACGAATGGTTCGTGACGACGACATCCGCGTCCGCGGCCTCCAGACGGGCCGCCTGCGCGAAACACTCGTCGATGAGCGGGCAATGCTTGCCCAGGCACTCAGGCTTTGCGACCGACGCATGGTGCCAGGCCCGGTCCGAGACGCCGGGCACCAGATCGTCACGGTCCCCCGTCGTGGTGTCGCTGATCCACTCGCGAATGCGCAGGATCTCCTTGCCGAGTTCACCCGTCGGTCCGACGCTCATATCCCGGTCTTCAAAAAGAGTTCCCTCGGTGGGATACCCTCCGTCGAGCTTATGCAGGCACGCATAGTTCGACCAGCCCTTGAGCACCGCGACCTTCAGACGCGTCCCCGTCACGGAAGCGACCGCGTCAATAGCAACCGGCGCGTCCTTGACGAGAATCTGACGCTGCAGCGCGAGCGTGGCCGTCGAGACCACGCCTCGCACACCGCTCGTCGCACAGTAGGTCAGCAGGGGCACCAGGTAGCCAAGCGACTTACCAGTGCCCGTTCCCGCCTGTACGAGGAGGTGGTGACGGTCCTCGAGCGCAGCGGCTCCTTCGGCGACCATCGAGGCCTGGCCCTCGCGCGCGGACCCGCCCATCTGGGCAACGACCGCATCGAGGACGCGACCCGAGGCCTCGACCAGGTCCTCGCTCACGAAGCGGTCACCGCCGCGTCGCCCACGGTGCCACCCACCGCCTCATGAGCAATGAGGGCGGCCAGGGCCTCGTCGACGCGCGCGACGATACGCGTGCCCGTCTCCACGTACTCCTCGCGCTCAACGTCGCCCTCCTCGTGGATCCGATGGACGAGGGAGCCCGCCGAATACGGCAGGATCGCGTCGACGGCCACCCGAGGCCGGGGCAGCATGTCCTCGAGGGCCACGCGCAGCGCGTCCACGCCCCAGCCCGTGTGAGCGCTGAGAGGGACGGCATTCGGAAAGACTGTGCGCAGCAGCGCAATCTGCTCGGGCGAGGCCAGATCGGCCTTATTCAGGGCGATAAGCTCGGGAATCTCCGAGGCACCCTCGATCGTGTCGATCACCGCACGCACGGCCTGCACCTGTGAGACCGGGTCCGGGTGCGCGGCATCCACGACGTGCAAGATGACGTCGGCCTGGCCGACCTCTTCCAGGGTCGAGCGGAAGGCCTCGACCAGCTGGGTGGGCAGGTTGCGCACGAAACCGACCGTATCGGTGAGGGTGTATTCGCGCCCGTCTGCGGCGCGCGCACGGCGCACCGTCGGGTCCAGCGTGGCGAACAGCGCGTCCTGGACGAGGACTCCCGCGTCCGTTAGACGATTGAGTAGCGTCGACTTGCCGGCGTTCGTGTACCCAGCGATGGCCACCGAGGGGACTCCCCCACGGCGGCGAGAGTTGCGCTGCGTGCGTCGAGCGGGCTCCATGCGCGCGATATCCGCACGGAGCTTCGCCATGCGCGTGCGGATGCGACGACGATCCAGCTCGATCTTGGTCTCACCGGGACCCCTGGAACCGATACCCGCGCCGCCGGCGACGCGGCCGCCAGCCTGACGGGACATCGACTCACCCCAGCCACGCAGACGCGGCAGCAGGTACTCGAGCTGAGCCAGCTCCACCTGCGCCTTGCCCTCACGGGACTTGGCGTGCTGGGCGAAAATGTCGAGGATCAGGGCCGTCCGGTCGACGACCTTGGCGTCAACGACGTCCTCCAGCCCGCGGCGCTGCGAGGGGGCCAGCTCCTCGTCGACGATGACGGTGTCGGCCTCAACGCTACGTACGATCTCGGCCAGCTCGCGAGCCTTGCCGGACCCCAGGTAGGTGGCCGGATCGGGCTTCATGCGACGCTGAATGATGCCGTCGAGCACGCGCGAACCGGCGGTCTCCGCGAGCGCGGCGAGCTCGCGCAGCGAGTTCTCGGCTTCTTCTTCGCTCTGCGTGGTGCGTAGGCCCACGAGCACGACTTTTTCGAGTCGCACCTGGCGGTATTCGACCTCGGAAATGTCCTCGCGGTCGGAGGCACCGGTGTCGACGCGGCGCGTGCCCGCTCGAGCCTCGCGCTCAAGAGCACCCGCGTCCTGGGACGTGTCCTGACCCGTCGTCGATGCGAGCGCTGTTCCCGAGCGCGCGAGGATACGCGCGACAACGTCGTTGACGCGCTGGTCGCGCTCCTCTTTCGAAGAGTCCGCACCTGTGTGGGTCGTGTCCATAACCATCCTTTTTGTGGGGACTTCTAGTGTCGCACGCCCCGTCCTCATCTGCGCCGCCGCGCGCGGGCGCGATAGGCTTTCTCCCGTGGACGAACAGTACTTCTCCGACTCTTCCCCTGCGAGCGCCGATGAGATCCGCACGATCGAGGTGAGCGCGCGCGGATTCGACCTGTCGATGCGCGTGTCGTCGCGCGTGTTTTCGGGCTCTAAGCTCGATCTCGGGACGCGTCAGCTCCTGGAGAATGCCCCGGACCTGCCCGAAGACGGGACCTTCCTGGACCTGGGGTGCGGGTGGGGTCCGATCGCGACGATCATGTCGCTGGAGTCCCCGAATGCAACCGTGTGGGCGGTGGACGTGAACTCTCGCGCGGTGGATCTGACGCAGCGCAATGCCCAATCCAACGGCGCGAGCAGGGTGCGCGCGCTGAAAGCCGAGGAGGCGCTCGCCTCGTCGCAGAAGTCGGACACGCGCTTCGACGTCATCTGGTCCAACCCGCCCGTGCGCATCGGCAAGGACGCGATGCACGAGATGCTGCTGGCATGGTTGGGCAGGCTCGCCCCCACCGGCGTCGCCTACCTGGTCGTCCAGCGCAACCTGGGCGCTGATTCGCTCATCGCGTGGCTGAACGGTCAGGGGTATCAGGCCTCGAAGTACGCGTCGAAGAAGGGCTTCCGCATCATCGAGGTCCGTCCCGCCTGACGTCCTGCGTTCGGTCGACGAGGCCGGGGCCGCCTCGCGCTCTCCGGCGCCGTTTTCTCGGGTTCGGGTTCAGGATAGGCGGATCTCCGCGACTCGGATCGCGGGTCCCGTGAGGAACACCGAGGCGTCCGTGATACGGGGGTTCTCCCCCGTCCAGTCGATGACTCCGTCGAGGCCGACGATGACCGTTCCACCCGGGATGTCGACGACCCACTGGGTGGGCGCACCCGGTCCGCGACGCAGGGCGGTGGCGAGGGCCGCCGCGCAGCACCCGGTGCCGCACGCCTGGGTCTCTCCCACACCGCGCTCCAGCACGCGCATCGCGATATGTCCGTGTTCTTCACCGAGCTCCGTCAGGTCGACGACCAGCTCGAGATTCGTGCCTGCTTCTGGCTCCGGATCGTAGGAGGGGCGCTGCGCCTGCGGGATCTGTGAGACGTCGACCGTCGGCAGGAACACGCCGCGCAGGGTCTCCTCGTCGGCGAGCTCGACAACCGTGTGCGGGTTGGGCATGTCCACCCAGATTCCTCGCAGGACAGCGTCGATCCCGGGGACTGCCACCTCGATTGTTTCACGCGCGGGAGACGCGGCCGGCCCCATGTCGACGCGGTAACTGGCGCCGCGCCCCTCATCCTCAGACTCAGGGGTGACACGCTTGATACCACCGCGCGTGGCCACGTCCAGGGTGCGGCCAACCGGCAGATCGACGAGGCCCTCGCGGCGCAGGTGATCGACGAAGACGCGCACGCCGTTACCGCACATCTCGGCCTTTGATCCGTCGGCGTTGCGGTAGTCCATGAACCACATTCCGTCACGCTCGACGGCCCGGATGAAGCCATCGGCACCGATCCCGAAGGCCGGGGAACACAGCGTGGCGACCTCCACCTCGCTGGGATCGTAATCGTCGAAGCGATCCGTCGCGACGACGAAGGAATTACCGGCACCGTGAGCCTTAACAACGCGGGCGTGGGCAGGCAGCTGCGTATGTGTCATGGATCCACCGTAGCCCTCGCGTGCCGGCCGCGCAGCCGCCGACCGTGTTACGAGCGTCCCAGGGCGGCCTCGGCCTCGCGCTGCGTCAGCTCGACGACATGACGTGCCAGGGCCTCGTCCGAGGCGAAATCCTCCACGTCCAGCCAGTGCACGCGCGGGTCTGGACGCAGCCATTTGACCTGGCGGCGCGCCAGCTGGCGGGTGGCCAGCGCGATGGATTCCACGGCCTCGTCCTCGCTCATCTGCCCATCGATGACGGCGAGCGCCTGGGAGTATCCCGTCGCACGGGACGCGGTCTTCGCCTCCCGCAGGCCAACGTCGATGAGCGCGCGCACCTCCTCGATGAGCCCGCCGTCCATCATGGCGCGCGTGCGCAGCGCGATGCGCTCGTCGAGCTCCTCCATCGGGCGACGCAGCGCCACCATGAGTGCCGGTGCCACGAACTCGTGGCGCGGCATGGACGCCGAATAGGGGCGCCCGGTCAGCTCGATGACCTCGAGGGCGCGGATAATCCTGCGAGCGTTATGCGGGTCAATACGCTCCGCCGATACCGGGTCCAGCTGACAGAGTCGATCATGGAGGCCCCGCGAGCCCATCGGCCCCTCGGCTTCTTCTTCGAGTCGGGCGCGCACGGCCTGGTCCGTGCCCGGAAACTCGATGACGTCCAGGAGAGCACGCTGGTAGAGACCCGACCCTCCCGCGACCACGGCGACACCCCCGCGCTCGTGGATACTCACCACATCGGCGCGCGCATGCCTCTGGTAGGCGGCCACCGACGCCTCGTCTCGGACGTCGAGCACGTCGATCTGGTGGTGGGCGATTCCCCGGCGCTCCTCCACCGGGGTCTTGGCCGTTCCCACATCCATGCCGCGGTAGAGCTGCAGGGCATCAGCGGACACGATCTCACCCGGGCCAGGCGCTCCCAGCGCCTCCGGCAGAACACATGCCAGCTCCAAGGCGAGGTCCGACTTTCCCGAGGCCGTGGGCCCCACAACCGCGCACACGACGTCCGACGCGCGTCCAACCGATGTCTCCATGGCCACCAGTGTACGGGTGCCTCCCACAGATACCCCCCAACAACGGCTAGGCTTAACACCATGAGCACAACTGACACTCCTCCGGTCACCCTCGACCGGGTCATCCACGCGGTCGAGGCCGTCGGACTCATCCCGTTCGTCTCCTCCACCGGCCAGGTCGCCGCGATCTTGCCGAACCGCACCGTCCGCATCGCGGTGCCCGAGGGCCACCCGGTTCAGGGAGTCGCGGACTACCCACGATTCTTCGACCCCTCGCACGCCGACGCCATTGCTTCCGCAGTGCGCCGCCTGAACGCGTCCACCTACCTGCCGAAGATCACCTCCGGCACGACCGAGACCGGTGCCATCGCCCTGCACCTGCAGCACACCTTCAACTGGGTCGTGGGCGCCACCGACGCACAGGTGCACGCCGAGGTCTCCCAGTTCATCATGGCCTCCGTCGCCATGATGAACCAGCTCGACATCATGTTCCCCGACCAGTGGACGAAGGAGGCCGCCAATGCCTGAATGGAAGAGCTTCACCTTTGGTGATGACGGCGAGGCCAAGCCCGAGGCTATGCCCGCCCCCGCCACCCCCTCCCCCGCGATGGAAGCCGACGAATACGCCGCCAAGTGGGGCACCGAGGTGTCCGAGCTGACGATCGAACGCATCGAGAAGGTGCTTGAGGGCGACGGTCTGCCGCACGGCTCGAACGAGTTCATCGCCGTCACCCAGCTGGAGGACGTGCAGTTCCAGATTCATCGCGAACCCGTCGACGCCCCCTGGGCGCAAATCGAGACACGCATCGCGGTGCCCGGCGAGGGCCATACTGAGGTCTCGCTGCAGGAGAAGGCGAACGAATGGAACAACGCCCACCTGCAGCCGACGGTCTTCCCCATCGAAGGCGGTGACGGCTGGGTCCTCATGGCTGCGTCGCGTTTCTTCGTCGGCGAGGGCCTGTCGGACCGCCAGATCCACACGATGCTGCGCCGCGGCCTGATTATCGGTCTGTCGGCCGCTCAGGAAATCCCCGCGCTCTTCGCGCACGGCTCCGACGAGTAAACCCACTCCTCTGGCCACATACATGGTGCCCCGCTCCTCCAGCTGGAGGAGCGGGGCACTCTCGGTGGAGTGTGCGCCGACTACATGCGAAGGCGCGGCAGGCACCGCGTGCACGGGAAAACCACGGGTCGCATAGGGGGGCTCGAATCGACCCGCACTACCGAGAGTGCTCCCGCATGCCGATCGCCTCATCATCGTGACGATCGCCACGAAACAAAAGTAACTCAGGAGTAGCGCGTCACACATTCGTTTGGGGGCGACGTTTTCCCATTTTTCGTTTGTGCGACCGATCAAATGTGCAGTATCGTCTGCGCAGAGTTTCCGGTCACGCGTGGGCCTCTCCGGACACATGCCCGAAGAGGCCCACATTAGTGCAGGTCAGCGTCAGCGCGGGGCACCCACGCGCAGCGTGGGAATGCCCAGAGACACCGTGGTGTCCGGCTCATCCTTAGCCTGACGGGCCTCCCACGCGTCCCCAGCGCGCGTACGACGCACCTCGAACAGACCACCCTGCGTGCCCGAGTCTGCAATCAGGTGGTGAGGCGCCCCATACGTGACGGTCGCGCGGATCATGTCACCCGGACGAGGGCGATCGGCCTCGGACAGCCCCTGCGGCAGAGCGACGTGCACGAGGCGATTGTCGCGCGCGCGGCCCGAGATGCGGTGCGTGGCGCCGTCCTTACGGCCATCACCCTCGGAAACGAGAACCTCAACCTCGGTCCCGGCCAACGCGGCGTTGTCCTCGGCGCAGATGCGTTCCTGAAGCTTAATCAGGCGCTGATAGCGCTCGAGCGCCACGTCGTCAGGCACCTGATCCTCGCGATCCGCGGCGGGCGTGCCCGGCCGCGGGGAATACAGGAACGTGAAAGCCGAGGAGAAGCGTGCCTGCTCGACGACATCAAGGGTTGCCCGGAAGTCCTCTTCGGTCTCCCCCGGGAAGCCGACGATGATGTCCGTCGTGATGGCGGCGTGCGGGATAGCTGCACGCACACGCTCGAGGATGCCCATGAAACGTTCGCGGCGGTAGGAGCGGCGCATTTGACGCAGGACCGCATCGGACCCGGACTGCAGGGGCATGTGCAGGCTCGGCATAACCGTGGGAGTCTCCGCCATCGCAGCAATCACATCGTCGGTGAAAGCGGCCGGATGGGGCGAGGTGAAGCGCACGCGCTCAATCCCCTCCACGCGCCCAACGGCGCGCAGCAGGTCTGCGAATGCGCCGCGCTCGCCGAAGCCCACGCCGTAGGAGTTCACGTTCTGACCCAGCAGGGTCACCTCGATGGCTCCCTGCGAGGCGACGGCCTCAACCTCGGCGAGGATATCGCCGGGTCGACGGTCGCGTTCCTTACCCCGCAGATGCGGGACGATGCAGAACGTGCAGGTATTGTTGCAACCCACCGAGATCGACACCCAGGCGGCATAGACGCTCTCGCGGTGCGTGGGCAGCGTCGAGGGGAAGACCTTCAGGGATTCCTCGATCTCAACGGCCGCCTCACGGTTGTGCTCGGCGCGGCGCAGCAGAGCGGGGAGGACGTCGATGTTGTGCGTCCCGAAGACGGCATCCACCCACGGGGCTTTCTCAACGATGCCGTCTCGCATCTGCTGGGCGAGGCATCCACCGACCGCGATCTGCATTCCGGGACGCTTGCGCTTGACGGCGGCGAGCTGCCCGAGGTTACCGAAGAGGCGGGTCGCGGCATTTTCGCGGACGGAACAGGTATTGATCACGATGACATCTGCACCCATATCCCCCGCATCGGTCGCGCGAGCGGCTGCCTCGGGGACCTGCTCGACGGGGACAAGGCCGGCCTGCTCCAGCAGACCCGCCATGCGTTCTGAGTCATGTTCGTTCATCTGGCAGCCGAGCGTGCGCACCGCGTAGGTGCGGGGCGTAGCAGCGCCATCCTGCGTCATCGTATTCATCGCAGTGAAGTTTAGTCGCCCGCCTGCGCACCGGCGCAGTCGAGCACGTCACGCACGAGAACAAGAGCTGCGTCAATGGCACCCGCGCGCACCGCCGCACGATCACCCTCAAGGTGCAAGAGTCGATGCTCCTCCCCCGCCGGGTGCGCGCAGGCGATGTGAACAGTACCGGCGGGGAAACCGTCGGCGGGGCCCGGACCAGCGACCCCGGTCGTCGATAAGCCAATGTCTGCGTGGAACAGCTCGCGCGCCCCTCGGGCCATCTGGCGAGCAACCTGCTCATCCACCGGGCCCGTCAGCGCCAGCTGGCTCGCCGAGACGCCCAGGACAGAGGATTTCGTATCGACCGCGTAGGTGCACGCACCCCCGCGCACGACGTGAGAGGCGCCGGGTACGTCCACGAGGCGCGCGACGAGGCCTCCCCCCGTCAGCGATTCTGCCGTCGCGATCGTCAGGCCGCGCTGCGTCAGATCCGCTATCAGGTCGGCAAGCACCTCATCACTTACTGCGGTCACAGTCCCCACTGCCAGGCCTCCTCAGCGCCACTCTCCTCGTCGCCCCACGTGTCGAGGGCGTCGCGCACGGCCGCAGACGCGACAGACGGCGAATACCCCTTGCGTACGAGCATGGAACTCAGTCTACGGTAGGCGGTCTCGCGCGGGACGCCCGCGAGGGAGCGACGTTTGCGAGCCACCAGCTGCGCCGCGCGCTCCGCCTCATCGTCCCGATCGATCTGAGACAGGGCATGCTCGATCGTCGAAGAGTCCAACCCCTTGCGTACGAGAACCTCGCGCAGCGCGCGGCCCGAGGCACCCGTGCCGGAAAAACGCGAGCGAACAAGCGCATCGGCGTAGGCCTGATCGTCGACGAGGCCAACGGCCTCAAGACGGTCGACGACCTCGACGGCGATCTCGGCGCTGAAGCCTCGCCCTTCGATCGCGGTGGTCAACTCCGAGCGGGAACATGCGCGTGCGTCTAGTTTGCGCAGGGCGACCTCGCGCGCGGCCTCGATCGCCGCTGTGCCCGTCAGGGCCGCATTGCGTTCGCGGGCGCGCGCGAGCCTCTCGCCCGGGGAGGAACGCCGACGACGCTCCTCCCCCAGCTCGGGATTATCTTCGGGATCCAGGTAGCGGACCACGGCTCAGAAGCCCGCGTCCTCATCAGGATCAATGTCGGGCACTTCCTGAGACGCCTGGTCCGGGTCCGGGGCCTCACCGATGCCCAGCGACACGAGGATCTTCTGCTCGATCTCGTTGGCCAGCTCGGGGTTATCCACGAGGAACTGACGCACGTTCTCCTTACCCTGACCGAGCTGGTCATCCCCGTAGGTGAACCAGGAGCCGGACTTGCGCACGATGCCGGCCTCGACGCCCATGTCGATGATCGAGCCCTCGCGCGAGATGCCCTTGCCATAGACGATGTCGAACTCGGCCTGCTTGAAGGGCGGGGCCATCTTGTTCTTCACGACCTTGGCGCGCGTGCGGTTACCAACGGGCGCACCGGCTTCCTTGAGGGTCTCGATGCGGCGCACGTCGATGCGCACCGACGCATAGAACTTCAGCGCCTTACCACCCGTCGTGGTTTCCGGGGAACCGAAGAAGACGCCGATCTTTTCACGCAGCTGGTTGATGAAGATCGCGGTGGTGCCGGTCGCGGACAGGGCGCCCGTGATCTTACGCAGAGCCTGGCTCATGAGTCGAGCCTGGAGGCCGACGTGGGAGTCGCCCATCTCGCCCTCGATTTCCGCCTTGGGCACGAGTGCCGCGACGGAGTCAATAACGATGATGTCGATGCCGCCCGAGCGGATCAGCATGTCAGCGATCTCGAGGGCCTGCTCACCCGTATCGGGCTGGGAGACCAGGAGGGAGTCGGTGTCGACGCCCAGGGCACGCGCATACACGGGATCGAGGGCATGCTCCGCGTCGATGAAGGCAGCGTTGCCACCGGCCTTCTGGGCGTTGGCGACGGCATGGAGGGCGACCGTGGTCTTACCGGAGGACTCGGGGCCATAGACCTCAATGACACGGCCGCGCGGCAGGCCACCGATACCGAGGGCGACATCCAGAGCAAGGGACCCCGTGGGGATCACCTGGACTGGCGGACGATTATCGTCGCCGAGGCGCATGACGGAGCCCTTACCGAACTGCTTATCGATCTGCGACAGGGCGACTTCGAGTGCCTTATTGCGATCATTGGTCGCGGGCTTTGCGGCGGGTGCTTTACGGGCAGCCATGGTGATCCTTTCGTCTGAGGCCTCTCCGGCCTGCGGGTGTCCTGGCCTGGTATGCCGCCCCTCTCCGAGGCGACATGACGAGTATGTGACCGGCCATCGTCATCTGCGTCCCGCGCGCGCCTCCCCTGTGGATGACACGCGTCGGAACATCGTCGCCCACAAGCTTAGATGGAACACATGTTCGATTGTCGATCGACACGCCGCAGACGAGCCAAACGGGCGTCGATCACAGGAACGTCAGCCCGCTCAGCGCCCCCGCTCTCGCGGATCGACGCGATGGATCCAGCGCGCATCCTCGCGCCCAGTTTCCTCGCACAGTCTCGCCCATACCTCGTCCGGATTCACTCCCGCGGCCAGCGCGTCATGCGCGGTCGCTCCCAGCGAGGCGAGATACAGGTCGGAAACATACGAGCGGCCGAGGGCCGACCCGAAGGTCGCCTCGACCGCCTCGTAAAACTCAGAGTGCTTCACGCGTCAGGAAATCAGCGTGACGGGCACGATCTCATCGGGCACTGCGTCCGGAACGACTGCGCCATCGATGATCGCCATGCGCTCAGAGACCTCGCGCAGGACAAACCACAGCGGGACACGCAGGGCCGACGTAATGGCCTCAAGCAGTTCGGAGGACGCTTCCTTCTGGCCGCGCTCAACCTCGGACAGATAACCGAGGGAGACCTGCGCCTCCGAGGAGACTTCGCGCAGGGTACGACCCTGGCGCTGGCGGATGCCGCGCAGGACATCGCCCAGTTCGCTGCGCAGCAGCGGGGTTTCGCTCAGTGTCTTTTCCATAGTGTTACTGTAGCCGTTCTGTTTTGAGGAGCGCATTGTCAGTTCGCGCATCGAAACGCTGTGACGCCGCATGTTTGCTCCTTGGCTTGCATTCATACCTACGCAACGCGGGAGGTTTCAGGCTTATTCCACCGACGAGTCGATGAGCCTATGGGTTGCGTCACCCAGGCTCAACTCTGAACGTGCTGTCCCGCGAGACCCCGCTTCGACGGTTCCTTCGACGCTTCCTCGTTCACGGGTGCGTCCAGGGTTGAGCTCTCATCCTCGCTCCCGCCGGAACCACGCATGAGGCGCACCCCCTCGAGGACGTACATGAAGCCCGAGTAGAGCGTGAGCGCGAGAGCGACGCCCGCGAGGGCCATACCCAGCTGGATCACCAGGACCACCCACCACTCGTTGGCATCGGAGAGATACTTGAAGTGCGCCCACGGGATCAGCAGCACACCCAGGGCCACGATCTGCATGAAGGTCTTGAGCTTGCCCGCCTGATTCGCGGAGACGACGACGCCTCGGCGCAGGAAGAACGCACGCATCGCGGTGATGCCAAGCTCGCGCACGGCGATGAGGATTGTCACCCACCAGGGCAGGAACCCCTGATAGGACAGCAGGCCGAAGCCGCACAGCGTGAGGGCCTTGTCAGCGATGGGGTCGGCGATGCGACCGAAGTCGGTGATCTGACCCCACGAGCGCGCAAGCTCGCCGTCAAAGCGGTCCGTGATGGCCGCGATGGCGAAGACGACGAAGGCCGCCCACAGCGCGGTCCATGACGTGCTTTGCAGACCAAGGATCACGAACACGGGGACGAGAATCAGGCGCAAAACGGTCAGCGCGTTAGGCAGGTTCACGACGGGAACCTTGCTGTCTCGCTGCACGCGCGACACGTTATCGCTCATGACCGTTTCCTTTCCTCTCAGCGGCCCGTGAGCTGCCAAGCATCCTCGTTGTCCTCGGGCTCCTCGTCGACCCAGTCGGGCGATGAACCACCAAAGTTATGTCCAGAGTACGGGTCTACCCCACTGCCGCGCGAATCGCTGGCGCCAGCCGTGCCCATTTCGTAACCGGATGCGGGCGATTGCGTGGGAGCGGACGAGGCCGGGGCCCCCTCCGTGATCCCTGCGCCAGCGCCGACGGCTGGGCTGGGCGCCGCCTCAGGCGCAGCCGGAGCGGGCGCGGGGACGGGCTCGGGCTCTGAAATGCTGGCGGACTCTCCGCGCAGCATGGCGAGGACCTCGGGCAGCTGCTCGGGGGTGACGAGCACTTGGCGCGCCTTGGACCCTTCGGAGGGGCCGACGATGTCGCGCGATTCGAGCAGGTCCATGAGGCGTCCGGCGCGGGCGAAGCCGACGCGCAGCTTGCGCTGGAGCATCGATGTGGAGCCGAGCTGTGTCGAGACGACGAGTTCGGCGGCCTGCAGCAGGTCTTCGAGATCGTCTCCGATGTCTTCGGCGACCTTGGTTTCCTTCTTGTCCGGTACGACGTCATCGCGGTAGTGCGTCTCCATCTGGCTCTTGACGTGCGCGACGACCTGGTGGATCTCGGATTCGGAGACCCACGCGCCCTGGACACGCATGGGCTTGGACGCGCCGGCGGGCAGGTAGAGGGCGTCGCCCTGGCCGATGAGCTTCTCGGCGCCGGGCTGGTCAAGAATCGTGCGCGAGTCGGTCAGCGATGACGTCGCGAATGCGAGGCGCGAGGGGATGTTGGCCTTGATGAGGCCGGTAACCACGTCGACCGAGGGGCGCTGGGTAGCCAGGACCAGGTGGATACCGGCGGCGCGGGCGAGCTGCGTGATGCGCTGGATGGAGGCTTCCACGTCGCGCGGTGCGACCATCATGAGGTCGGCGAGCTCGTCGACGACCACGAGCAGATACGGGTAGGGGTGCAGCGTCCGATTCAGGCCCGGCTTGGCCTGCACCTGCCCGGCGGCCACCGCCTTGTTGAAGTCGTCGATGTGCTTGAAGCCGTAGTCCGACAGGTCGTCGTAGCGCGCGTCCATCTCCTTGACGACCCATTCGAGGGCCTCGGCGGCCTTCTTGGCGTCGGTGATGATGGGCGAGATGAGGTGCGGGATACCCTCGTAGATCGTGAGCTCCACGCGCTTGGGGTCGACGAGGATCATGCGGACCTGCTGAGGCGTCGCACGCATCATGATCGACGTGATCATGGAGTTGACGAAGGAGGACTTACCGGAGCCGGTCTGGCCGGCCACGAGCATGTGCGGGGTCTTCGCCAGGTTGGTGACGACGTATCCGCCCTCGACGTCCTTGCCGACGCCGACGACGAGCGGGTGCTGGTTGCGGCGGGCGGCTGCGGAACGCAGGACGTCGCCGAGGGCCACGTTTTCGCGGTCGGCATTGGGGATCTCGATGCCGATGGCGCTCTTGCCGGGGATCGGTGCGAGGATGCGTACATCGGCCGAGGCCACCGCGTAGGCGATGTTCTTCGACAGGTTGGTGAGCTTGTCGACCTTCACGCCGGCACCGAGGACGACCTCGTAGCGGGTGACTGTCGGGCCGCGCGAGAACCCCGTGACGCGCGCGTCGACGTTGAAGTCCGCGAAGACCTGGCCAAGAGCCGCGACGACCTGGTCATTGACCGCCGAGCGCGTCATGTGGGGTGGGCCGGAGACGAGGAGGTCTTCCGACGGCAGGGTGTAGGTGATCGAGTCGTCGAGGTTGGGTTGGAAGGCCCCCTCGGGCTCGTCCGTAATCGGCGGGGGCGCCGGCTCATCCTCGGGTTCGGGTTCGGGCACGTGGGCGGGAACCTGTACGGGTGCGGGAGCCACGGCCGGACGCATCTGCGTGAGCATCTCGGTGGGCGCGTCGGGCGTCGAGGCACGAGGCCGGGGCGTGGGTGCCTGCGCGGCGATCGCTCCGGACTCGAGAAGGCGCGTCTGGTCGGCCGAGTCGGAGTCGGTGGCCTGACGGAAGGACTCGTCCCCATCGTATTCATCGAGGAACGCATCATCGCCAGCCGCGAGGTCCTTGCGGGACTTGCGGCGAGCCTTCTTCGCGGGGTCCTCCGCGTCCTTCTCTGCGGACTCAGTCTCCCCCTCGGGGCGCTGTCCGCTGAGGTGCGCAGCGAGGTCACGCAGGCGCGCCGGTACGTCGGCAACGGCCGTGCGGGTGGCCAGCAGGATCGAATAAGCCAGGAGCAGGAGCATGAGAGCACCAGCTCCCCAACCGGACAGGAGCAGGGCGAGAGGACGCGCGACGAACCATCCGATGAGGCCACCCGCCGCCTCGATTCCGGGGTCGTCAGCCATACCGGGGTTTCCGCGCGAAATATGCACGAGGCCCGTCAGCGCTGCGGTGATGCCGATACCCCCAGCAATGTGGTGCGGCAGAGCCGAGCGTCCAGATCGGGCGGTCACCAGCTCAACAGCGAGCGCGATGAGAACGAGGGGGAGCACCACCGAAAAGATGCCGAACAGTCCTGCCGAGGCGTGGTGGATCGCGTCCCCGGCCTCGCCGGAAATCTGGAACCATTCACGCAGCGCGATCACGATGGCGGCCGCAACCACGACGAACGCAGCGGCATCGCGCTTCACCTGCGCGTCGGTCGCCTTCCACGCGCGCAGGACACCAATTCCCGCGCGGCCAACCGCGGAAAAGAAGCGGGCCAGGAAACCCGGCTGCGTCGGTTCGGGCTGGGGTGCCTGCGCAGACCGAGACGAGCCTCCCTTCGCGCGCGGGCGCGCGGGAGCCTTACCAGACGAGGAGCGTGGAGACGATTGTGCCATGATCGTTCCACCATATCGCCCGCCGCGGCCCGACTGAGCCAGGCGCGCCGCGCAAGATCAGCGCAGGATGTTCGTAACGACTCCCGTTTCGAGCACGTTCTCAACCTGATCGCGCGTCGGAACGGGCAGGGCAGACTCGTGGGAAACTGCCAGCGCAGCGCCCGCGTTCGCCATGAGGCACGCGGTCTCCAAGTCGTAGCCCATCACCAGGCCGGCGCACATCTCGGCGATGTGCGTGTCGCCCACGCCCGCGGTGTCCGCGATGGGCGTCTGGAAAGCGGGGATGGAAATGACCGGAGCATCGGCGAATTTCTGCAGCTCGCAGCCTCTCTCCCCAACCCGACGGACAGTCGCCGCGTCGGGACGCATGTAGGTGCGGATCGTGGCACCGGGACGATTGGCATCGAGAATACCCGCCAGCGTCGAGGCCTCCCAGCTGTTCATCGTCACCACGTCCGCACGCGCGAAGATCGTCTCCCACGCCTCGACGGGGACCTGGGCGACCGCGGGCGACACGGACACAACGAGGGTGACGTCAGGCGGCAGGGCGGCTGCCCACTCGCTCAGCTCCGAGGCGGCATGCGCGCTCGTCATATCCGAGGCGGCCACGTGGACCACATCCCCGTCGCGCAATTCGATGCTCGCCAACGCAGCGCGCGACGGCTCCGACTCGACGCCCGCCGTCACGACGGAACGCATCGACCCGTCCTCGACGATCAGCTGGATGACAACGCCAATGTCACCCACGAGCTCGGGAGTCAGCACCTCGACACCCGCTTCGACCAGCTGCTGACGCACCGCGAAGGAGTTCGGGCCCGTCCCCAGAGGTGAGGCCGCAGCCGTCGGCACTCCCATCTCAGCAGCAGCGCACAGGGTCGTGAACCCACCGCCCGGACGCGAGCTGGCCGCATCCGCGTGGACGGATCCCCCTCGCTCCGGCATGTATGCGATGTGCATCGGCAACACAAGCGCGACAGAATGCGTCGAAATGAAACGACCCGACACGAATTTTCCTTCCTTCAAGCGCGCTACCGCCCAGCACGCCACGGCCTCGTCGATGAAGAACGTCAGCCTACTGCTCGGTCACGACCGGAACGATCATAGGACGACGATGCAGGCGCCGCGCAACCCAGCGACCGATCACGCGGCGCATGGCCTGCTGCAGGACATAGGGGTCCTGACCGCCGGGTGCCGCAGCATCCGTGAGCGCCTGGGTAACGTCGGGGAGGATCTCTTCGAAGACCGAGTCGTCCTCGGCCATGCCGATCGCACGGATCTCAGGACCGGCCAAGACCATGCCGGAGTCGTGCTCGACGACCGCGAAAATCGAGATGAAGCCCTCTGAGCCCAGCGTACGGCGGGTCTCCAGTTCGTCCTCGGAGATCTCTCCGATCGAACGGCCGTCCACATACACGTACTCGCACGGCACGACGCCCGACACGCGCGCGACACCGTCCTTGAGGTCGACCGTCACGCCGTCCTCCGCCAGGACAACGTTCTGCGGGTCCATTCCGGTCTTGACGGCCAGCTGGCCGTTACCCACCAGGTGGCGGACCTCGCCGTGAATGGGCATCACGTTCTTGGGCTGAACGATGTTGTAGCAGTAGATGAGCTCGCCGGCGCTCGCGTGGCCCGACACGTGCACCTTCGCATTCTCCTTGGACACAACACGCGCACCCAGACGGGTCAGGTCGTTGATGACGCGGTACACGGAGTTCTCGTTACCGGGGATCAGCGAGGAAGCCAGCACGACCATATCGCCGGGCTCGATCGTCACCGTGCGGTGGGACCCCACCGACATGCGCGACAACGCCGCCATCGGCTCGCCCTGCGAACCGGTCGCCATGTAGACGCGCTCGGAAGGCGGCAGCTCGCTAATGCCCTTGAGATCCACGATGAGGCCCTCGGGGATCGACAGGTAGCCCTTCTCCTCAGCAATGCGCATGTTGCGCTCCATCGAGCGGCCCACGAAGGCCACGCGACGCCCGTGGTGGGCCGCCGCGTTGATGACCTGCTGGACACGATGCACGTGCGAGGCGAAGGAAGCGACGATGATCTGGCCGGTCGCCTCACCAAAAACCTGGTCGAGGACGGGGCCGATCTCGCGCTCGGGCGTGATGAAGCCGGGGACCAGCGCGTTCGTCGAGTCCACCATGAACAGGTCGACGCCTTCCTCGCCCATGCGAGCGAAGGCACGCAGGTCGGTGAGGCGACGGTCCAGCGGCAGCTGATCCATCTTAAAGTCACCCGTGATGAGGACGTTGCCCGCATCCGTGCGCACGAAGACCGCGAGCGCGTCGGGGATCGAGTGGGTGACGGACACGAATTCGAGGTCGAAGGGGCCGACGGTGAGGCGATCGCCCTCGGCGACGACGTTGAGGCCCGGGTCGGACAGGCGGTGTTCACGCAGCTTGGGGGCGACGAAGGCCAGGGTCAGATCGGATCCGTAGATCGGAATGTCGCCTCGCAGCTTGAGCAGGTAGGGCACGGCACCGATGTGGTCCTCGTGCCCGTGGGTGAGGACGAGGCCGACGACGTCGTCCATGCGATCCTCGATCCAGGAGAAATCCGGCAGGATGAGGTCAACGCCGGGCTGTGTTTCCTCGGGGAATAGAACGCCACAGTCCACGACCAGGAGCTTGCCCCGGTACTCGAGGACGTTCATGTTGCGGCCGACCTCGCCGAGACCTCCCAGCGGGATCACTCGCAGTGCGCCCTCTTCCAGGGGCGCGGGTTCGCTGAGGTTGTCGTACAAAGACTTCATGATGCCAGTCTGCCACGTTGGTGCCTCTTTGCCCGCATCGGGGGCCACGTTGGATAGGTCGGTCCCCTCACATTTGGCGTCATCGGGGGTGTTCGTGGGTCACTGGTCGCGCAGGTGCCCGTCTTCCATGGTGTAGCTGCGGTCGGCGAAGTGGCGGGCCTCGGTCTCGTGGGAGACGACGAGGACGGCGGCGCCGGCGTTCGCTGCGTCGCGCAGGAGCGTCAGGACTGCGGTCGCGTTCGCGCTATCGAGGCCAGCTGTGGGCTCGTCCGCCAAAACGATGGAGGGTTCCATGAGGAGGGCGCGCGCAATCGCCATGCGCCGCAGTTCCCCGCCCGACAGCTCGGTGGGTTTGGCTTCGGCCAGGTCGGCCAAGCCTACGGTAGTCAGCAGCTCGCGTCCACGCGCCGCGGGCGCCTCGTCCCGGCTGTAGAGGACTGAGGGCAGCAGGACGTTATCGAGGACCGTCAGGGCGCGCAGCGCCGTATTCCCTTGGGGGACGAGGCCGATGCGCGCGTTGCGCAGGCAGGAGCGCTCCTCGTCGCGCAGCGAGTACAGATCCGTCCCCTCGACACGCACGTGTCCGGCCGTGGGCGTGAGGATCCCGGCGAGCATGGTCAGCAGGGTGCTCTTACCGCTGCCCGAGTGGCCGGAGATGACGGTCAGCTGACCCTCATCCAGGCCGATATCCAGCGGGTGGACCGCGGTGAAGACCCGCTTTCCTCCGCGTGCCCTGGCGAACTCCTTCGACACACCCGTTGCCTCGATGATCATGTCACTCCCCTTCCTTCAGGGCCACACTGGCATCCATTGTTGTCACGTACCGCAGCGCTATCCACGAGGAGACGAGGGCGACGATGCCCACCGACGCGAGCGCCCCCAGCGCCAACGCCGCCAGCACCTGCACGGATGGGACGAGGAATCCGCCTCCCAGGCTCTGATCGACGAGGCCGGAGAAAGACACGAGGAGGACACCCGAGATGATGATGCCACCGATGCCTCCGAGGATGTTGACGCCGAGCGCCTCGCGGATGATGATGCCGGAGATCATGCGCCGGTGTGCTCCGGCGGCGATGAGGGTGGCAAATTCCCGCCTGCGTTCGGCGATCATCAGGACGAACAACAGGGTGATCATGAGCAGGCCGACACCCCACGCGACGCCAATGAGGACGGTGACCGTGCGCGACGTCGAGTCCAGCGATTGCGCGATACCGCTGACCATCCTCGTCGAGGTGGCAACCGCCACCCCTGGCACCTGCTGCTGGATCTGCGCCGCCACGGCCTCGGCGTCATACCCGGGCTTTACCTTGACCATGACCGAGGAGATAATGCGGTCCGTCTCAAGCGTCGAGTACTTGTTGAGGCCCTTGCGCAGCGAGGAATCGATGACCTTCTTCGCGGTCTCAAAGTTCATATAGACGGCATTATCGAGGGTCGATCCGGTCGCATCAAACTGGCCGACGACCCGCAGCGTGTTGTCGAAAAGCTGGAAGTTGTTCGGGTCGTTGGCAAGCACGTTGGCTCCGACGATCACCTCGTCGTCTCCCAGTTGCGTGCGCCCCACCGCATCCCTCATCCACGGCTGGATCGTGAAGTCGGTGGCCGGATCGTAGGCGATCACCTGGTAGCGGCCCGAGCAGCAGCTCGCCCTCGCCGAGGCCAGGAAGAGCTGGGAGGATGCGGCCTCTACCCCGTCGACGGCGGCGACCTCATCACGAGTCGCCGCATCCATGTAGAAGTATGAGGGCTCGGCGCTCACAAGGAACGTCTGTGCGTCAAAATCGGTATCGGCCTCGGCGGGGGTGACCATGATGTCGGCTCCCAGGCGCGACTGGACCGTGCGCAGGCCGTGTTCGATCCCCTGGACGATAAGGGTCCCTCCGAAAATCGTCATCGTCATGAGCATGGAAAAGAGGACGAGGGTCCCCGTCCGGACGGGGTACCCGCGCAGGTTCATCCACGGAAGTCGTGAGCGCGACAGCATGACGTCATTCCTCCTTGATCGTTGTCCTTAGAGCAGGACCGTTTTCTGTCCGCTGACCACGCGGCTGACCCGAGCGAGGGCGAGGCGCGTTCCCACGATCCCCACACAGGTGACTGCGGCTATCGATACACCAGCGAGGGGCAGTGACCTCCCGGGGGCGGTGAGGACCTCGAGGAGGCTTCCATCACCCACAACAGGTAGGGCAAGGGCTATCAGCGCCACGCCCGCGAGTGCACCCACCGCGTGGAGTAACGCGGATTCACCCAGCATGACGCGGTTGATGATGCCATGCGATGCCCCGATCGAACGCCAGACGGTGAGTTCGGCGCGTCGTTCGTTCATGAGACTCACCTGTACGACGACGAGAGCGCCCAGCAGCACCAGCCAGATGGCGCTGAGTACACCGATCGCGAGCCCACGGTGCGATCGAATGCCCGAGGCAGTATCGACGAGGGCCTCGTTGCTGCGCACCGCGGTCACCTTGCGCACGTACAGGTTGATCCAGTTCGTCACGCTCTCAATAGTGTCACTGTCAGACGTACGTACGAGCGCTGCCGAGTAGTCGGCGTGCGGGTCAACGGTGGCATCAATGTCCTTCCCCGCCGCACGGGCATCGGCGACGATGTCGGAGAGCGTGTCCATGCTGACGAAGACGGCGTTATCCAGCTCCGAGCCAGTGGCGAGCAGATGCGCGTTAATCGGGTGCTCCTCGCCAAAGACTGACAGGGTCTGCCCGTCCGCCCCGGGGACAGCACTACCGACCGCGACGCTCCCGCGGGGCAGGGACGCCCGCTCCCCCTCGCGCATCCAGGGACCCAGCACGAAGTCCGTCTCCGGCTCGAAGCCGACGATCCACCGCGTGGATCCGTCCTCCAGCGTCTCTGAGACGTACAGCTGGTGAGATACCGAAGCGATGTCCTCGTTCGAGGACATGCGTGCCAGAGCGGAGCGCGGCTGGTGGCAGCCCACCGGGGTTCCGAGCATGAGCAGTCGCTTCTTGTCCACCTGATTCAGGCAGCTCGTCGGGTAGACGACGAGGTCAGCGCCGAGGCGTCGCTCGGCCAGGGATAATTCATTCCTCGCGGCAGTGACAAGAATGGACCCTCCAAAGACGCACGCCGCCTGCGCGAGCGCGAGAAAGAGGATGACGACGGACCGGAGCGGATGCGCCCGAACGTTCGCAAGGGGAACGCGGCGCAGGGACAGGGCACCCTTCATCGGGTCTCCTCGCCGGTCCCCGCAACATCGATCCAGAGGGCGGGGCGAACCCCGTACTGCAGATCGACGTTTGCCCCGCTGAGCGACGGCGTGCCCGAGGCATCGACGAATTGCGTGGCGAACCCGTAGGTTCCGGGAGAGCGCAGCCACCAGTCGGTGGTCCCGTCCTCGGACACGCTCAAGGGGCTTTCGGCAGCGTGCTCGGTGGCGAGAGCGGCGCCGATGTCGCTACGCGCGGCCGCGGTATTCAGGTAGATAACGCTCTCGGTCTCGCTCAGCGCAAAGACGCGGTCATCGGTAGCGGCACCACCACTCGCACCGGTGATGGACTGATCCGCGTTCTCGTTATGCACCGTCTCGATGAGGCCACGCTGAACGGGGGTAAACGCTGCCTCGTAGAACTCGCCGTTCATCCAGGCGCGCAGGTCGGACTTTTCCCACGTGATTTCCTCGAACGGCACGTGGTGATACTGGCGGGCCTCGAGGACATCCGCGCTTAGCAGCAGGAGCTGGCCATCGATCTCATCGAGAACGATCCACCGAATCGGCTCGGCCCCATTGGACGTGTCGCCATCCTGCTCGTAGGAGCCAAACTCGATCGTGTCGCCCTTGGACACGCGGCGGTACGGCAGCGCCGGATCGGCCTCGACGAGGGACTGCGCGCGCTGCGCGGCGTCACTGTAGCGTCCCAATGAGTGAAAGATCTCGTACGCGCCCTGGGCATCCCCGGCCTCGTCCAGGGCGACAGCCTCGCGATAGCGCATCGCGTTGCGCACGACCACCGTCAGCGCGAGAGCAAGAGAGAGCACGAGGAGAACCGCGCCGACACGCACGGTTTTCGAACGAAAGAGGGCCCTCACGCCGCCATTGTCTCCCATCTGGGCGCATCCGTCAGGCGGAGATCTTCTTGTCCTTCTTGAAGGAAGCGACCAGCGCCCCGATGCCACTGCCGGCGACGAGGACGCTCATGATGCGCACAAAAGGCTGGAAAACCGTGTGGCAGCGCATCGTCTTCATCATGCACAGCGGGCAGATGCCGCCGGGAATAAAGAAAACGACGACGCTGGCAATCACCGCCAGCGCGAGCAGGGCCAGGCGTACGGGCTTGTTCTTGACGAGGGCTGAGGTGCCGTAGAGCGCGATGAGTCCAACGGCGCTGCCGGCCACCATGTTCTGGCACTGATGGCAGTGCATCCACGTGCCGTCGGGCTTTGGCTCACAGGCAGAAAAGACGGTCACCCCTCCGGCGAGCAGCAGCGCACTGAGGGCGGCAGGAACCAGGGGGATGATAACGTCCTTCTTTGCCACGGCATCCATTCCTTACAGACATACTCAGTGTTGGCGAACTTTACTAAGGTATATTAAACCTTCATTTCAGGCATCGTCAACGATCGTTATCCCGTCCTTGATATACCAAGAAGAGACACGTCACCCCCGCCGAATAGTCGACGGGGGCGCACGGTTCAGAGCAGGCCAGCGGCGCACAGGGCGCGGCGCAGCCCCGACACCTCGTCATCGCTGATTCCGACCATCGGCAGGCGCACAGCCGGGCTATCGATGACACCCTGAAGCCACAGCGCATACTTCGCCATGACCGCTCCCTGCCCACCGCCCATGATGGCGTGCACGAGGGGCCGCAGCGAGTACGACAGCTCGCGGGCCTCCCACACCTGGTCGGAGTCAAGCAGCTCGATCATACGGCGGTAATGGGCAGAGGCCACGTGCGTCACCACCGAGATGAAGCCCGAGGCCCCACCCGTCATCCACGCGAAGTTCAGGCCGTCGTCGCCCGAGTAGTACTCCAAGCCCGTACGGTGCATGCGCTCCACACCGGTCTCCACGTCGCCCGTCGCATCCTTCACGCCCAGGATCCGGGGGTGTTGAGCGAGGATGTCAAGGGTCGCGTCAGAGAACGCGATGCCCGTACGACCCGGAATGTCGTAGAGCATGACGGGCAGGTCGGTCGCATCCGTCACGGCACGCACGTGCGCACGCAGCCCCTCCTGGGAGGGACGGTTGTAGTACGGGGACACAATCAGCAGACCGTCCGCCCCATGCTCCTGAGCGCCCTCGCCGATACGCACCGCGTGTGCCGTATCATTCGAGCACGCGCCGCACAGGATGAACGCCCGATCACCCACGGCCTCACGCACAGCGTCCGTCAGGTCATTCTTCTCCGGCTGGTGCGTCGTCGGCGACTCGCCCGTCGTACCCGACAGCAGGATCGTGTCACATCCCTCGTCCACCAGCTTGATCGCCAAGCGCTGCGCGGACGGCAGATCGATGTCTCCAGCGGGGGTCATCGGGGTGATCATGGCGGCCGCGAGGGAACCGAAGCGGCGAGGAGGAATGTTACTCATGCTCTCCATGATACGCAGGCCTGCCCACCGATGGACACAACCGACTCCGACATGGACAGACAGCACAGCAGCTCGCCCGCGCGGAATCGATCGCGCCGTAGGCCCTTAGTCGCGATCCGCCCACCACATGTGTTGCGTCAGCCCATCACCCAGCACGCGCACCGCACCGGAGGGCGCAAAACCCGCCGACGTGTAAAAACGCTGACGCTCCTCATCGTCAACGCCCACCCAGGCGCGCAGCTGGCCACTCGTCAAGTCAGCAACAGCCGCCAGCAGGCGCGACGCATGACCCGAGCGCCGGAAGTTCTTCTCCACCGTCAGCTCGTACACCTGCGTCGCGGCCACCGCGCCGTCGCCCGGCTCAGCGCAGTCAACCGAGGTGGCCCCGGCCTCGTCGGGGCCCGCGAGTACGAAACCGACAACGGTATTGCCGTGGAGGGCGACGAGGAGGGCAGTACCCGCGGGCCGCGGCGCACCCAGCGTCGCCTCCCATTGGGCGGCGAGCGTCTCAACCGTGATGTCCTGTGCGCCCAACGCGCTCTCCCCCATGAGGGAGCGCCAGGCCTCGACCTGCAGGCGAGCAATCGCGCGCGCGTCGCCGCCCTGAGCGGGGCGCACGGAGCGGTCGGGACCGACGGTCGAACTCACAGGCCCATCACCTGATCGAGCCCGATCGTCAGGCCTGTGCGACCGATGACGCGGCGCACGCCCAGGAGGACGCCGGGCATGAAGGACACGCGGTCGAAGGAGTCCGTACGAATCACCAGCTGTTCGCCCGCATTACCCAGCAGGATCTCCTCCGAGGCGGTCAGGCCGCGCAGGCGCACAGCATGGACAGGAACGCCGTCAACGCGGCCGCCACGACTGCCGAGCTCGTCGGTCTGCGTCGCGTCGGGCATCTCGCCCAGGCCAGCCTCGGCGCGGGCCTTCGCGATGCCGCGCGCGGTCGCCACCGCGGTGCCTGAGGGGGCGTCCACCTTGGCCGGGTGATGCATCTCGATAACCTCGGCGGACTCGAAGTAGGGAGCGGCCATCGCCGCGAATTTCATGGCCAGGACCGCACCCATCGCGAAGTTCGGGGCGATCAACACGGCGCGCCCGGCCGCCTCGGCATGTTCGCGCACACGCGCGTAGGACTCGTCCGTCCAGCCGGTCGTACCCACGACGACGTCCACGCCCGCGTCGAGGAGGGCGTGCACGTTGGACTCGGTGACGCTCGGGATCGAGAAGTCAACGGCCACCTGCGCGCCGTTCACGCTCTCGGTCGTGATCTCATCTCCCGCGTCGAAGAGTGCAACAACCTCCATATCCGGGGCGCCCGTCACCGCCTGGACAACAGTCGAGCCCATTCGGCCCTTGGCTCCGGTCACTGCCACGCGAATCATTGCGCTCTCCTTTTGATGGTGATGTGTGTTTTCAGGGTATGCCCGCGGCGGCGAGGCCTCACGCGGATGGACAGGGGGTTTCTCACTCCCCCGTTTCTTACTTGGCAGGTAGGACGAGAGCCCGGCAATCCAGCTTGGTGACGAGGGACGCAGCCAACGCGCGCACGTCGCGGGCTTCGACCGCGTCGAACTCCGCGAGGGACTCATCGATAGGACGGTAGCGTCCGATGATCTCCGAGCGGCCCAGGCGCATCATGCGCGACCAGTTGTCTTCCAACCCCAGGACAACGCCACCGCGCACCTGTCCGCGCACGCGTGTCATCTCCTCCTCGGTCGGGCCCTCTGCTGCCAGCTCCTCCAGCTGTGCGCGCATGATGGCCTCGACCTCGTCGACCTTATCGGGGCTGCAGCCCGCGTACATGCCGAAGGTTCCCGTGTCCGAGTAGGCGACGTCGAAGGCGTAGGTCGTGTAGGCCAGGCCGCGCTTTTCACGCACCTCCTGGAAGAGGCGCGACGACATGGATCCACCCAGGACCGACAGCAGGACGCTCATGGTCGGGCCCGCCGGGTCCGTCGCCGACAGGCCCTCGCACCCGATGATGACGTGCGCCTGGGTGACGTCACGTCGGCGGGTAATGTCCTTGTCGTGGTCCGCAATCGGGCTCGGGGCCGTCGATCGACGAGGCCGGGACGAGGCCGCGCTGCGCCCATCCCAGGGCGATCCGTCGAGCGCAGCCTGGACGCGCTCGCACACCGATTCATGGTCGACGTTACCGGCGGCGGCCACAATGAGGGACGAGGGGCCGTAGTGAGCCTGGTAGTGCTCCCACACATCGGCACGCTCAACCTCGCGGATCGCCTGGGCCGTACCACCCACAGGGCGCCCGATCGGACGGTCACCATGGACAGCCAGCTGGAAGGCATCGTGAACCGTATCGGTCGGCGAATCCTCCCCCATCGCCAGTTCGTCCAGGATGACGCCGCGTTCCATCGAAAAGTCATCCTCATCCAGGCGGGAGTCAGTGACCATGTCGGCCAGCGTCTCGATCGCCATGTCGAGGTCCGCGTCACGCACACGTGCCCAATACGCGGTGTGCTCACGGGCGGTCTCGGCGTTCGACTCGCCGCCAACGCTATCGAAAGCGACAGCGATATCGAGGGCGGAACGCTTGTTCGTCCCCTTGAACAACAGGTGCTCAAGGAAGTGCGTCGATCCCGCCGTGCGCGGTCCCTCGTCGCGAGAGCCCACGGGCACCCACAGAGAGACTCCCGCGCTCTTCGTCGCCGGGATCATCTGGGTGAGAACGCGCGTTCCCGCTCCCAGGATCGTGCGATCAATGCGGGTATCGCCGTCCTCGATGGACAGACGCGCCTCGTTGAGCGGCAGCGGCTTGGGGGTCATTTTTCTCCTCTTGCATCCCCTGATCGGGGCTTGGCACGAAACGTACACAGTCTAGCCGCAAAAAGGCCGGTGGCCGGGCGGAGTACACACTCCGTCCCGGCCACCGGTCCGATTCAGCTAGCGGGAGCTACTCACTCCTCGGAAGCGCCCTCTTCACGCTCGTCGTCACGGCGACGACGGGTGCGGGTGCGGGGGCGACGCTCGCGACGCTCGGAGCGATCACGACGCTCACGACGCTGCTCGGCCTGCTCTCCCTCGGGGGCCTCGAGCTCGCCGGCCTCGCCGTCGATGACGGCGTGCAGGCTCAGCTTGCCGCGGTCGCCGATCTCAGCGATCTCGACCTCGACCTGCTGGCCGACCTGCAGGACGTCGTCCACCGAGTCGATGCGCTTGCCGCCCACGAGGCGACGCACCTGCGAGATGTGCAGGAGACCGTCCTTGCCGGGGGTCAGCGACACGAAGGCGCCGAACGACGTGGTCTTGACGACCGTGCCGACGAAGCGCTCGCCAACCTCAGGCATCTGCGGGTTCGCGATCTGGTTGACCATCGTGCGGGCAGCCTCGGCCGAGGCGCCGTCGGAGGAGGCGATGTAGACGGTGCCGTCGTCCTCGATGGTGACATCGGCGCCGGTCTCGTCCTGGATCTGGTTGATCATCTTGCCCTTGGGGCCAATGACCTCGCCGATCTTATCGACGGGGACCTTGACGGTGATGATACGAGGGGCGTTGGGGCTCATCTCGTCGGGGCCGTCAATCGCCTGGTTGATGAGGTCGAGGATCGCCAGGCGGGCATCGCGAGCCTGGGCCAGCGCGCCGCGCAGCACCTGGGAGTCGATACCGTCGAGCTTGGTGTCCAGCTGCAGGGCCGTGATGAAGTCGCGGGTACCGGCAACCTTGAAGTCCATGTCGCCGAAGCCGTCCTCGGCACCCAGGATGTCGGTCAGGGTGACGGCCTTGAACTGGCCGTCGACCTCGCCCGTCATGAGGCCCATCGCGATGCCCGCGACGGGGGCGCGCAGCGGCACGCCGGCCTGGAGGAGAGACAGGGTCGAGGCGCAGACGGAGCCCATCGAGGAGGAGCCGTTGGAGCCCATGGTCTCGGAGACCTGACGGATCGCGTAGGGGAAGTCCTCACGCGACGGCAGGACGGGAACCAGAGCGCGCTCGGCCAGGTCGCCGTGGCCGATCTCGCGGCGCTTCGGCGAGCCGACGCGGCCGACCTCACCCGTGGAGAACGGGGGGAAGTTGTACTGGTGCATGTAGCGCTTGGAGTTAATGGGCGACAGGTTGTCGATCTGCTGCTCCATGCGCAGCATCGCCAGGGTGGTGATGCCCAGGATCTGGGTCTCACCGCGCTGGAAGAGGGCGGAGCCGTGCACGCGGGGCAGAACCTCAACCTCTGCGGACAGCGAACGGATCTGGCGCGGCGTACGGCCGTCCATGCGGATCTCTTCGCGCAGGGTGCGGTTACGGATCGTGGCCTTCTCGAGCGAACGGAACGCGGCCTTGAGGGCCTTCTCCGACTCGGGGAAGCGCTCGGCCAGGGCGCCAAGCATCTCTTCCTTGACGGCGTCAACGGCCTCATCGCGGGCGAGCTTGCCCTCGGTCAGCAGGGCCTGAGCGATCTTCTCGGCCGCGTACTCCTCGACCGCCGCGTACTCTTCGTCGGTGTAGTCCAGGAACAGCGGGAAGTCGGCGGTCTCCTTGGAAGCCTTTTCTGCGACCTTGATCTGAGCCTCGCACAGCGCCTTGATGAAGGGCTTGGCGGCCTCAAGGCCGTCGGCCACGACATCTTCGGTGGGCGCGGTGGCACCGGCCTGAATGAGCTCCCACTCATTCTTGCCGCCGCCGGCCTCGACCATCATGATCGCGACGTCTTCGGAGCCGTCTTCCTTGGTGACGATACGGCCCGCGACAACGATGTTGAACACGGAACGCTCGAGCTCGCTCCAACGCGGGAACGCGACCCACTGGTCGTCGATGAGCGCCAGGCGGGTGCCGCCGATCGGGCCCGTGAAGGGCAGACCGGCGATCTGGGTGGACATGGACGCGGCGTTGATCGCCAGAACGTCGTAGGCGTCGTCCGGATCGATCGTCAGGACGGTTTCGACGACCTGAACCTCGTTGCGCAGGCCCTTGACGAAGCCGGGGCGCAGCGGGCGGTCGATGAGGCGGGCGGCCAGGATGGCCTCGGTGCCCGCGCGGCCTTCGCGGCGGAAGAAGGAACCGGGGATGCGACCCGCGGCGTACTGACGCTCTTCAACGTCGACGGTCAGCGGGAAGAAGTCGAACTGGTCCTTCGGGTTCTTGCCCACCGTGGTGGCGGACAGAACGGTGGTGGAATCGTCCAGGTAGGCCAGGGCGGAACCTGCGGCCTGCTTGGCGAGACGGCCGGTTTCGAAGCGCACGACGCGCTTGCCGAAACGGCCGTTATCGATAATCGCCTCTGCGGCGATGATGTCGGAGCCTTCCATCATGGGGCGTTTCTCCTTGGGTTTGTTGGTGTCGCGCTCCACTTCGGCCTTCGATCGAAGCCCACGGATAGGCGCTCCGTAGGCCACTGTCGAAAACCGGCGGCTTGTGCGCGAAAAATAACGGTTTGCCCGAGGCGGGCGTGTGAAAACCGGCCCGTCTCCGCTACGGGAGGCGGGCCGGCCCAAAATCAGCGGCGCAGGCCGAGACGCTCGATGAGCGAGCGGTAACGCTCGATGTCGATGTCAGCCAGGTAACCCAGCAGGCGGCGACGACGGCCGACCAGCAGCAGCAGGCCACGACGGGAGTGGTGGTCGTGCGTGTGGGTCTTGAAGTGCTCGGTCAGATCCTTGATGCGACGGGTCAGCAGCGCGATCTGCACCTCGGGGGAACCGGTGTCGCCCTCGTGGGTAGCGTACTCGGCGATGATCTGGTCCTTGACGTCCTTGCTCAGCGGCACAGGCTTCTCCTTTGTATTCGTTGCGCGGGGCATCCGGGCTTTTCCCGGGTGCTGACAGTCCGCGGCCGGTGTACGGCCTTTCTACAGTAGCACGCCACTCGCTTTAACCCCACAATGAGCGACCAAGCTAACGATTCCGCTCCTCAACGAGGAGGCTTCCCTCCCCCATCCACCGCTCCGGGGCCTCGCGCCGGGTGGATATTCACCCAGCTCGTCTGCCGCGCGGGGCCTATCGTGCGGTCACGGAGTCCGGGTCGACGCGCCCAGCGACACCGATGCCGAGGATGGATGCGGTCTGACGCAGGTCATCGTCCATCTGGGTCAGCAGCCCGTCGAGGGAGTCGAAGGACATCATCGGGCGGATGCGCGACACAAACGTGACGGCGATGCGTTCACCGTAGAGGTTCAGGTCCGAGCGTCCCAGGACGTGGGCTTCAACGGTGCGTTCCTCACCGTTGAACTGGGGATTGGTGCCCACAGAGATGGCGGCAGGCAAGAACTCAGCGGACTGTGTGCCCGGCACGGCGCGAACAACCCAACCGGCGTAGACGCCGTCGGCTGGAATGACGCCTTCGACGTCTTCGGAGAGGTTCGCAGTCGGGAAGCCGAGGGTGCGGCCACGCTTGAAACCGTGGCAGACGGTCCCACGGATGCGGTGCAGGTGCCCGAGGACGCGAGCAGCACCGGACACGTCCCCGGCCGCCAGGAGCTCACGCACCCAGGAGGAGGACCAGCGCCGACCTTCGGGGGCCTCGATGTCGGTGACGGTGATGACGCCAAATCCGTAGCGGCTTCCCAGCTCGCGCAGCGTGTCGATCGTCCCCGCGTTGCCGCGTCCGAAGCGGAAGTCTTCGCCGACGACGACCTCGCGGGCACCGCAGCGCTCCACCAGGTACTCGTAGACGAATTCCTCGGGTTCGAGGCTGTAGACACTCGCGTCATAGCGCGCGACGAGCGTCGCGTCCAGGCCGGCCGCGGCCATCGCGTCGAGGCGGTCACGCAGTGGGGAAATGAGCTGGAGGCCCACTTCGGGCTTGTGCACCTGAATGGGATGCGGGTCGAAGGTGATGGCCACCGCGTCGACTCCGAGCTTGTGGGCGCGCTCGATGCACGTGGAGACGACCTTCTTGTGTCCGTTGTGCATACCGTCGAAGTTACCGATGGTCACGACACTGGCCTCGTTGCCGGGGATGTCAGAGAGGGAATACCAGACGTTCATGAGTCTCTTTCTAGAAAACCAGGACGGTACGCAGGCGCGCCTCGTCAATGCGAAGCAGACCCAGGACGGTGCCGTCCGGCGCGAGCGCGGCAATCGGCGAGGCTTCCTCCTCGGACGAGCCGTCCGGGCGATAGCCAACCTCGGTCGCCCACTGCGCCAGTTCACCGCGCGAACGCCGAGGGGCCTGACCATGAGCGAACGCTCCGGCCTCGGCCTCGGTCAGGAGAAGAGTGGGGAACATGGTGCGCGCCGCCTCCCCCAGGGGGATCAGGGGCAGAATCGGCTCCGCCTCCGGCTCTCCTTCCGGGGTGGCTGCCTCGACGGCGGCGCTCAGCTCATCGAGCGTCATTGCCGACTCCGCCGTCACGTCTCCCACTCGTGTGCGGCGCAGCGCGGTCAGGTGGGCGCCCACGCCGAGCTCCTCACCCGCGTCACGCGCAAGGGCGCGCACATATGTGCCCGAGGAGCACTCGACGACGACGTCGACATCGACCACGCGAACGGGACCGGAGAGAACCTGTCCGTCGGGTGCATTGTCAGCGTCAGCCTCCTCCAGCACGCACTCGACGGTGCGAGGCGGCGCGAGGACCTCCAGGCGCGAAATGCGCACCGGGCGAGCCGCCAGCTCGACGTCCTCGCCCGCGCGAGCGAGTGCGTAGGCACGCTTTCCATTCACCTTGATCGCCGAGACGGTGGACGGGACCTGCATGATGTCGCCGCGCAACGGCGCGAGAGCAGCCTCGAGCTGCTCCTCACTCAGCGATGCACAGCCCACCGCAGCGGTAGCAAATCCTTCGGCATCATCCGTGTTGGTGGCGACGCCGAAGCGGATCGTCGCCCGATATTCCTTCGAATGACCGCTCACCCAGGTGAGCAGCTTCGTCGCCTTGCCGATGCCGATCACGAGGACTCCCGTCGCCATCGGGTCCAGCGTGCCGCCGTGCCCCACCTTGCGGGTGTGGGCCAGTCGTCGCACGCGTGAGACCACGTCGTGGCTGGTGAGCCCCTGCGGCTTGTCGATAACGACGAGGCCGGGGCGCGGATTATCGGGGCGACGAGCCATGGGGGTCAGGCCCAATCCTTCTCGGCGTCGTCCTCTTCGTCATCGTGACGGTAGGGGTCGGCGTCGCCGGCGTAGGTTGCGCCAGCAGATGCGGCCGCGATGGCCTCGTCCTTCTCCTTGGCCTTGGCCAGGGCATCTTCGAGCGCAGCAGCGCTCTCGGGCAGCGCATCGGGGATGAACTCCAGGGTCGGGGTCAGACGAAGCCCCAGGACCTTGCCCACTCGCGAGCGGAACAGTCCCTGTGCGGAAGCGAAAGCGCGCGCAACCTTCTCACGCTGCTCGCCATCGCCAAGCACCGTGTAGAAGACGGACGCATGCTGCAGGTCGCCCGTCACGCGCACGTCCGTGATTGTCACAAGCTCCAGGCGGGGATCCTTCACGTCGCGTCCGATCATCGACGCGACAGTCTGCAGGATTCGTTCCTGCACCTTACGAACGCGAGCCTCGTCAGCCATCGCGCCCTCCTTTCGGGCACTGACGCCCTTATCGAAACATTACATGTGCGAAGATCGGGGCCCGAGCATGCCCGGACCCCGATACTTCACGCCACGGAATCAGTCACGAGCCTTCTCGCGCATCTCCCAGGTCTCAATGACGTCGCCTTCGGCGATGTCCTTGTAACCCAGGGTGATACCGCACTCGTAGCCCTCGCGGACCTCGGTGACATCGTCCTTCTCACGACGCAGGGACGCGATCTCGAGGTTGTCGGCGACAACGACGCCGTCGCGCACCAGGCGAGCCTTGGTGCCGCGCTTGATCGTGCCGGAACGGACGATCGAACCGGCGATGTTGCCGAACTTGCCGGAGCGGAAGACCTGGCGGATCTCCGCGGTGCCCAGCTGGACCTCCTCGTAGATCGGCTTGAGCATGCCCTTGAGGGCCGCCTCAATGTCGTCGATCGCAGAGTAGATGACGTTGTAGTACTTGATCTCGACGCCCTCGGCATCCGCCATCTCGGCCACACGCTCCGCAGGACGGACGTTGAAGCCGATGATGACCGCGTTGTCGACGGTCGCCAGGTTGACGTCGTTCTGCGTGATCGCACCGACACCGCGGTGGATGATACGCAGCGCGACCTCGTCGCCCACGTCGATGCGCAGCAGCGAGTCTTCCAGGGCCTCGACGGCACCGGACACGTCGCCCTTGATGACCAGGTTGAGGGTGTCGACCTCGCCCTCGGCCAGGACCTTGTCGAAGTCCTCCAGGGAGACGCGCTTGCGGCGCTTGGCCAGCAGAGCCTGACGCTCGGCAGCCTCACGCTTGTCGGCGATCTGGCGAGCCGTGCGGTCGTCGGGCGCAACCAGGAAGGAGTCACCGGCACGCGGGACGGACGTGAGACCGAGGACCGCGACGGGGGTCGACGGACCGGCCTCGGAGACGTCGTGACCAGCGTCGTCGAACATGGCGCGCACGCGGCCGTAGGACGAGCCGACCACCAGAGAGTCGCCCACGTGGAGGGTGCCGCGCTGGACCAGCATGGTCGCGACGGCACCGCGGCCCTTGTCCAGGTTCGCTTCGATGGCGACACCGCGCGCGTCGGTCTGGGGGTTGGCCTCGAGGGTCAGCGCCGCGTCGGCGGTCAGCAGGACGGCCTCAAGCAGCTCGCGGATGCCCGTGCGCTGCTTGGCGGAGATGTTGACGAACATGACGTCGCCGCCGTACTCCTCCGCGACCAGGCCGTACTCGGTGAGCTGGGAGCGGATCTTCTCCGGGTTCGCGCTTTCCTTATCGACCTTGTTGACTGCGACGACGATCGGAACACCGGCCGCCTGCGCGTGGTTGATGGCCTCAACCGTCTGGGGCATGACGCCGTCATCGGCAGCGACCACGAGGATCGCAATGTCGGTGACCTGTGCGCCACGGGCACGCATGGCCGTGAAGGCCTCGTGACCGGGGGTATCGATGAAGGTGATCGGGCGGGCGGTGCCGTCCTCAGCCTTGACCGTGACCTGGTAGGCGCCGATGTGCTGGGTGATGCCGCCGTGCTCGGTGTCGACGACGTCGGTGTGACGGATCGCGTCGAGCAGCTTGGTCTTACCGTGGTCGACGTGACCCATGACGGTGACCACCGGCGGTCGGGGCTGCATGTTCTCTGCGTCGTCCAGTTCTTCGGCCTCGAGGTCGATGTCGAAGGACTCGAGCAGTTCGCGGTCCTCATCCTCGGGGGAGACGACCTTGACGTCGTAGCCGAGCTCCGCGCCCAGGGCCTCGAAGGTGTCCTGGTCGAGGGACTGCGTGGCGGTTGCCATCTCGCCCAGGGCGAAGAGGACCGTCACGAGTGCTGCGGGATTGACGTCAATCTTCTCGGCGAGGTCGGCCAGGGACGCGCCCTGGCGGATACGGATCTGCGCGCCGTTGCCGCGCGGGATCGACACGCCGCCGATAACGGGCGCGTTCTGCTGCTCGTACTCTTGACGCTTCGCGCGCTTCGACTTGCGTCCGCGCTGCGAGCGGCCGCCTCCGCGACCGAATGCGCCCGGCGTGGAGCCGCGACCGCCGCGGCCACCGCCGCGGGGACCACCGAAGCCGCCGCCGTTGTTCTGAGGACCGCCGGTGCCTGCACCTGCGCCTCCGGGACGGCCATTGCCACGGCCGCGACCACCGCCGCGACCGCTGCGCTCTCCACCGCCGTTACCGGAGGCAGCATTACGAGCGAAGTTCGCCTGGCCGGGCATCATGCCCGGGTTCGGGCGGTTACCACCGGGACGCGGGGCACCGGGACGCGGAGCGCCCGGACGCGGACCGCCGTTGCCGGAGGCACCCGAACGAGCGGCGCCGGGGCGCGGACCGCCGTTGCCCGAAGCTCCCGGACGCGGGGCACCGGGGCGCGGGCCACCGGAGCCGCCCGGACGGGGCATGCCCTGGGAAGAGGCGTAAGGGTTGTTGCCCGGGCGCGGGCCGCCGGGGCGGGGGCCACCGGGGCGTGCCGGACGCGGGGCGTCGTGACGACGCGGTGCGGGCTTGGGGGCGCTGGAATCCGCGGGCTTGCGGCCGGCGGGCTTGGGCGCACCTTCAGGCTTCTTACCACGAGGCTTGGGAGCGCTCTTGGGAGCCGCAGCGGGCTTCGGCGCGCCGGGCTTGGGGCCATCCGCCTTGGGGGCAGCGGCCTTGGGGGCGCCAGCCTTGGGTGTCGCTTCGGCGGGGGCCGCGGCCTTCTTCGCAGCGGGCTTGGCCGCACTGGGCTTGGGAGCCTTGGCGGCGGGCTTCGCGTCCGCCTTCTTGGTCTTGGGTGTCGCCGCGAACTTCTCGCGCATCTGCCGCACGACGGGCGGTTCGAGCGAGGACGAGGACGACTTGACGAATTCACCTGCTTCCTTCAGGTGACCCATCAGTTCTTTGCTGGTGATTCCGAGCTCTTTGGCGAGCTCGTGGACACGCAACTTTGCCACATTTCTCCATTCCGGAAGCGTCTCCGGTCCGGAGACGCCTTACTGATATTGCTGGCAGCTCATCGCTGGGTACTCATCGGGTGCCCATCAGCTTCCAACCCGCTTCCATTTTCTCGGCGTTGATGGCCCGTGGCCATCACTGGTGGTTGATCAACTCCTCCACGTCGTCCCACACAGCCTCCGACACGTTTCCCGTTCGGAATGCGCGCGCGAGGCCGCGTCTGACTCGAGCTTTCTGGACGCACCCCGCATCGGGGTGGACCCAGGCACCTCGGCCTGGAAGAGTCGCCGTCGGATCGAGGTGAATCGAGCCGTCTGGCGAACGCACGATCCGCACGAGTGCGGTTCTGTGTGCGTGTGCACCGCATCCGATGCAGGTGCGCCGGGGCCCGGAGGTGGGCACTGGCGGCACAGAATACGACACAATCCCCTAGCTTAGTCCAGCTAGGGGATTGCTCGTCTGAGATTCTATGAGCGACTTGTCACGTCGTCGGGGGTGGAGACACGCGACACGATCGCGTCGTCGCCGGTTTCCGTGTCGGCGTGAATATCGATGTGGTAGTTCGTCAGGCGCGCCGCAAGTCGGGCGTTCTGGCCTTCCTTACCGATGGCCAGCGAGAGCTGGAAGTCCGGGACGATGGCCGTCGCAGTGCGATTATCCACCGAGTGGACGACAACGCGGGTAACGCGGGCGGGCGACAGCGAGTTTGCGACGAAGCGCGCCGGATCGTCGGAGTAGTCAACGATGTCGATCTTCTCCCCGCCCAGCTCAGCCATGACGGAGCGCACGCGCGCGCCCATCGGGCCAATGCACGCGCCCTTGGCGTTGATGCCCTCGCGCGTGGCGGCCACCGCGATCTTCGTGCGGTGTCCGGCCTCGCGGGCAATCGCCTTGATCTTGACGAGGCCCTGCTGGATCTCGGGAACCTCGCGCTGGAAGAGGCCGGCGACGAGGTTGGGGTGGGTGCGCGACAGGGTGATGCGCGGTCCGCGCTCGGTGCGCTCGACGCCCACGACGTAGGCGCGGATGCGATCTCCGTGACGGTAGGTCTCGCCGGGGACCTTTTCGCCGTCGGGCAGGACAGCCTCGAAATCGTCGGAGACCTGGACCATCGTGGGCCGGCCGGGGCGCGGAGCCTGGACGGTGCCCGTGATGACCTGTCCTTCGCGTCCCGCGAAATCACCGAACACGCGCTGGTCGTCGGCGTCGCGCAGGCGCTGCATGATGACGGATCGCGCGGTCGACTGGGCGATACGGCCGAAGTTCTTCGGGGTGTCGTCGAACTCGCCAATGGGGTTGCCGTCTTCGTCCTCGTCCATGGCCATGACGGTGACGCGACCGGTCTTCTTGTCGATTTCGATGCGGGCCTGGGAGATGGCTCCGGGCAGGTTGTGATACGCCTTGAGCAGGGCTTCTTCGATGGCATCAACGAGGGTTTCGAGGCTGACGCCCTTCTCGTTTTCCACCATCCGCAGTGCGGTCATATCGATTTCCATGGTCTCCTACTTCCCCGTTCCAAAGTCGACGCGGGAGCGCGCCTTCCTCATGTCAGAATAGTCAATGGTAGTCGTTTCACCGTCGACATCGATCGTTGCACTGGTCTCGTCAGCCGCCACGACGCGTCCGGAAACATATCCACCAGCGCGCAGCTTGATGCGCACGAGACGTCCGATCTGGCGCATCCAATGCCCGACTTTCGTCAGTTCGCGTTCGGCCCCCGGCGTGGACACCTCCAGCAGGTACTCGCCGTCGATCGGGTCCGCGGCGTCCAACGCTTTCGACACGGCACGGGACACCTCAGCGAGGGTGTCCGAGTCGATTCCGTCGGCGCCGATCGGCGCTTCGACGATGACCCGCAGGAGCGGCATCGCATCGGAGCGCGAGCGGGTCACTGAGTCCAGTTCCAGTCCCGACTGTTCGACCACGGGAGCCAGCAGCTCCTCGAGCGGTCCATCTGACGTGGACGATGCCATATGCGCCTATCTTTCTCTCGCGTACGCGGGTCAGTTCCCTATCCTACCCGGGGGTGTGGGATGATGCGGGTGTGCGTTTCGCAAAACTGACTTTAACCACACGCCGTTTCCCCGGCCTCGTCGCGACTGGGGTGGCGGTTCTCGCGCTGTCCGCGTGCTCGCCGTCCTCTCTGCCCACCCTGACCGGATTCGCCGCCGTACGCGACCAAGCTGCGCGCACGGAGTCGGCGGCTTCCGATCGGGCGACCCAGCTTGCCGAGGTCGCGACGGACTGCGCGTCCTGTTCGGCGGCTCTGCGCGCTGTCGCGGCGGCCTCGGACGAGCGCCTGGAGGCACTGGGTGGCCTGTGGGACCCGTGGGGCGGAACCCCGCCCGAGGGTGCCTCTGCCCCCGCCGCCGTGTCCGAGGCCCCCACCGACGTGTCGGCGTTCGTCGCGTGGCTTGCCCGCACGGCGACCCGCGACCTGGAGATCGCCGCGGACACGAATCGTACGAGCGCCGATGAGGCCCGCACCCTGTCGGCTGCGGCACTCGGTCGTTACGCGAGCGCGGTCACGATCGCCCAGGCGTATGGCATTGACCTGGATGCAGGGCTAGACCAAGCGCTCCTTGTCAACGACCGCGTGAATGCGGCCTCGCGTCAGGGAGTCCAGACCTGGTCAATCGATCTTTTCGACGCGCCGGGAATATCAGCGTCCTTCGCCCCCTCGGGCAAGGATCTGGCATCCTCTCAGGAGCTGTCGAGTGCAGTCGCTACCTGGGATTGCACGGCGTCAACCCTCCCTCAGGCGCAGGTGAGTGCGGGCACGCTGAGTGACGCATACGCCGTGTCGGGTGAGCTACTCACGCGCGCCGACACCGCGCTGCGTGCCGGAGCTGCCGACACACGAACGCCTCGCTGCACACTTGGTTTCCTCGATGCACCCTCCCTGGCATCAAACCTGCTCGCGGCGGACTCCGCCATGCTGGCCAGCAACTCCTCCGATGTGCGCAGCGCCGGAGCCAGCGCCGCGTTGGCGGACATCCAGCAGTGGGCTCCTCGTACGTCCCTGCCCGCCCTCATCGGCACGCGCTGACAGCGAGCTCCTCGCCTCACGGGCGCTTCCATACAGGCACGAGGGCCGCTCCCCCATCCCGGGGAGCGGCCCTCGTGTTTCGCGTGAGTCTCAGACCCTAGCGGCGATGTCATCGCCGATCTGCGAGGTGGAGCGCACGAGCGGATGCCCGGCTGCCGCAGCCTCGGCTCGCGCCGCCATGTCGGCGTCGATTGCGGCGCGCACACGCTCGGCTTCCTCGGCGTAGCCCATGAAGTCGAGCATCAGCGCGACCGAGGAGATGGTCGCGGTCGGATCCGCCTTGCCCTGTCCCGCGATGTCGGGGGCAGAGCCGTGCACGGGCTCGAACATGGAGGGGTACTCGCGCGAGGGGTTGAGGTTGCCGGACGCACTCAGGCCGATACCACCGGTGACGGCCCCGGCCTCGTCGGTGAGGATGTCACCGAAAAGGTTGTCGGTGACAATAACGTCGAAGCGCGCGGGGTCGGTGACCATGTAGATGGTGGCAGCGTCGATGTGGCAGTAATCGACGCGCACCTCGGGATACTCCTCCCCCACCTCGTCGACGATGCGACGCCACATGTGTCCGGCGTTCACCAGGACGTTGTGCTTGTGGACGAGGGTGAGGTGCTTCTTGCGCGAGGCGGCCGCTTCGAAGGCGTAGCGCACGACGCGCTCGACGCCGTAGGCGGTGTTGACACTGACCTCGGTTGCGATCTCGTGCGGGGTGCCCACGCGCACGGCACCGCCGTTACCGCAGTAGAGGCCCTCTGTGCCTTCGCGCACGACGACGAAGTCGATGTCGCCGGGGTTGGCCAGGGGGCTGGGCACACCCTCGTAGTACTTGGAGGGACGCAGGTTCACGTAGTGGTCGAGAGCGAAGCGCAGCTTGAGCAGCAGGCCTCGTTCAAGGACGCCGGAGGGGACGGAGGGGTCGCCGACTGCGCCGAGGAGAATCACGTCGTGGCGCTTGATGGCCTCGAGGTCCTCGTCGGTGAGGGTGTCACCGGTGGCGTGCCAGCGCTCGGCCCCCAGGTTGAAGTGGGTCGTGGAGTAGTCGACGCCCTTGTCCGCCAGGACGCAATCCAGGACCTTGAGGCCTTCGGGGACGATCTCCTTGCCGATGCCGTCGCCAGGGATTACTGCGATGTTCAGTGTCATAGCTCCATCTTCCCCCGCCCGAGGCCCCGAGGAGGGAATCGTTCCACCACGTGGGCCGTTTTCCGGGTGACGTCTCCCATAGACGAGGCCGGGGCCGGGAGGGCACGTACGCTCCCCCGACCCCGGCTCGGTCAGACGGATTAGATCCACGCACCCGAGGGAGCGAAGAAGTACCAGCGGCCGTCGATCAACTGCCAGCCGGTGACCATATTGCCATTGTCGGCGAAGTAGTACCAGGTGGAACCGATGTGCTGCCAGCCGGTGAGCATGGCTCCCGAGGGAGCCATGTAGTACCAGCTACCGGCGTACTGCCAGCCCGTGAGCATCGCCCCGGAGGCGTTGAAGAGGTACCAGGTGCCACCGACCTGCGCCCAGCCGGTCGCCATCGCTCCCGTCGCGGGGTCGAGGTAGTACCAGGCACCATCGTGGACCCAGCCGCTCACGCGGGCACCGTAGGCGTTGTAGTAGCTCCACACGCCACCCTGGTTGTCCCAGCCGGTGACCATCATGCCATCTGCGCCGAAGCGGTAGGTGGCCTCGCCGATCGTGATGGTCTGGTTCGTCGCGTAGCTGGAGTCTTCCAGCTGCCACTTCCAGCCGTTTCCGGTGTTCACCCAATGTGCGGGGGTGACAGCCGGGGCGGGTTCAGGGGTGGGCTGCGGGTCCGGAGTGGGCTGCAGGTCCGGGGTGGGCTGCGGGTCCGGAGTGGGCTGCGGATCCGGAGTGGGGTCCGGAGTGGGCTGCGGATCCGGAGTCGGCTCTTCGCCGGGGTCGGTCAGCCCCAGGTAGGAGGCGTCAATGCGCATGAACTCGATGTTCTTGTAGCCGCCGGACTCGTACAGCAGGCCCCAGGTGCCATCCCCGAGGGGATGCAGCGTCGAGTAGGCCATCTCGCCGCTCTCGAAAACCGTGCCGTCGTTCCAGGTGAAGCCGTCATCGTAGGAGACCCGGATAGTGCCGTTGGCACGGGCGCTGGACGAATCGGCGTTGGAGAAGAGCAGGACGCGGGCGCGCGCGGAACCCTCGGGGGCGTCCGGGTATGCGCGCACAATGGAGGCGTTGTTACGCGGGTCGGTCAGATCCCAGTTGTGGCGGAACGGGCCCCAGGTCTGCCCGCCATCGTAGGAGATGGCTTCGAGGCGCTGGCCGGCGGTGCCCTGCGTACGCGAGTTGAGGAGCAGGCGCCCGTCGGAGAGCTCGACAACCTTGTTCTCGTCGGCGCTGCCCTCGGTGGGCGCGCCGGGCTTCCAGGTCGCGCCGTGGTCGTCGGAGTAGACGGAGACGGCCATGAGCGAGGTCGTGCCGGAGTTGGCGACCGCGTACTGCTGGATGAGGCGACCGGCGTGGGCGCCGTAGCGCAGCTGGATTCCTTCACCGGAGGACGCGAAGCGCGTGAACCACTGGTCGGTGTGACCTGCGGTCACCTGGTCGGTGATGGTGCGGGGGTTGACCCAGGTCTCGCCGTTGTCGTGGGATTCGACGACGTGGGCGTGCAGGATGTTACGCGCTGCGGGGTCAGTGCCCAGCTGGGACTGGAAGAGACCGGCGTCGTAGGACTTGACCGAGAATAGGAAGATCGTTCCGGTGGTGCGGTCGACGACGAAGGAGGGATCGGAGTAGCCGACCTTCTGCGCGCCGGGGGTGCCTGCAAGCGCGGTCTGGATGGAGGTCCAGGACTTACCGCCGTCCTTGGAGATGCGGTAGACGATGGAGTTCGCCTGGGGCGCATCCTGGCAGGTATCGGGGCGCCCGTCCCACGCGGCGATGATCCATCCGTTGGTGGCGGTGGTCAGCGCGGGGATGCGGTGACAGCCAAAGCCGGCGAGGCCTGGGGATGCGAGGCGCACCTTCTCGCCGATCGCGTAGTCATGCGGTGTCTCCAGCGGGTCGGGGGCCGGGGGCCGTTCGCCCTGGGCGACGGTCACCGGGTCGGCGTTCGCGGTGATGTCACCGGCGATGACGTCTGTGCCGTTGCGGTCGCGGGTGGCGGCCCACGTGGTCATCGGAGTGAAGGTTCCGGCCGCGACGTCGTCGGCGGTCACGGTGTGCGTCGCGGTCGTGCACTGCTTGGTGGTGTGTGCGGCGAGGTTATGCCAGCGGCAGTTGGGGGCGCCGGTGGTCAGCACGCCGGACAGGTTCGAGGCCACCGGGAAGACGGTCAGAGCACTGTCTGTGTTGTTGGTGTAGGTGACGGTGATGGTGATGAGGTCGCCTTCGTACACCGTGTCTCCGTGGGAGTCGGTGCGCGCCACGGTAACGGTGATGGGGGCCGAACCTTCGTCGGTTACCGAGGCCGTCACCGGGGCTAGCGCACCGGTGTCACTGGCCGGGGTGGCGAGCGCGGGAACCGAGAGAGTCGCGCACAGCAGCGCGGCTCCCGAGGCTGCCGCGAGGGCACGCCCGTAGTGGCGGAGGGTCATCGTTGGTCCTTCCGAGATGAGTTGTCAATCAGCGGGCAGTGAGTCATGACTCACTCTCCACGGGATTCATCATACAAATTTAGATGCTGACTAACCAGTTATACGACAGATATTTTTATCAGCGTCTAGGATAATTACCCCGCAACTTCGAGGACCGGCGTTCACCTGTCAGGCTGAGCACCTGGAAATTCTCCCCCGCCGACCAACCAGCCATAGACACGCTCCAGCTCACGGACACAGACACGGATGTCATACTGAGCTTCCACGCCCCGATATCGCACGGCCTCAGCTCGACGAGCCTCGCCCCCTCGGTCAATCCACGCATCAATGACGCGCGCGAGCGAGCGCGGATTCCCTGCCTCGAACACACTCTCCTCTGTCAGCGCAAACTGACTGGTTGCCGTCAGAGGACCACACGCGAGAACAGGGACCACGCCGTGACGCAGCGCCTCAAGAGCGCCGAGGCCCTCCACCTCGATCCGGGCGGCATGCACATAGAGATCAGAGCGCTCCGAGGCGCGAGCCATCTTCTCCGCATTCATAAAAGTAAAGCGAACGGGACGCTCGATGACCCCAGCGCGCACGAGCCGATCCGCCTGGGCCCGCAGCTGCCGCTCGGTCGGACCTCGCCCCGCCAGGGTCAGCTCGATAGAGCGAGCATGAGAACTGAAGCGCAGCGCCCGCAGGATCGTCGCCTGATCTTTCTCGCGCGAAAAGCGCCCGATTGACAGCAGACGCACGACGGACGACTCTTCCCCCTTGCACCCACATTCAACGCTCACACCACCCAGCGGCACACCATTAGAGAGAACAAAGAGCCGCGGAGAAAGCCCCAACGAGGAGACCCGCCGCCATACCGATTCTGAGGGGCATTGGAGCGCGCCGCACCGATCAAAAATGAAGCGCTTCCACAGCCGAAGAATCACGCGATTGAGGGCAGCGCAACGATCAAGATAGACGGAGGCCGTGAGATTTTCGGGATGAATATGATAGGTCGCCATCGCGGGCACACCGCGATCACGCGCACGCCGAGCAACCGCGGACTGCAGTATGAAGGGCTCTTCCAGGTGGACCACGTCCGCCCAGTCGAGAGCCCGATCAATCTGGCGCCGGTCCGAGCGAGCAAACGCGTAGCCCTGCGAGGCAATAAGAGGCGCCAACAGCGGAACGCGAAGATGCGGGAGCGGATAGTCAGGGGCACCGATACCGCAATCGTCACCGTCGAGCGGCGGCGCAGACAGCACGCGAACATCGTGCCCCCGCTCACGCAACAGCGCGATCATGCGACGCGCGGACGCAGCGAGTCCATTCCCACGCGTGTAGAGGTCATTGATGACGAACAGGATCTTGAGCCGGGTGGATAAATCCGCCCCCTGAGTAGCCATGCCCCGATTCTACTCAGGAGACCATGACAAGAATCCCTGACGCAGACACAGGCAACACCAGCAGTCAATGCAAGACGTCACAAAGAGTTGCTCAGTAGGTAGTTACTAATAAACTGATGCTGTCAATCAATCTTTCACAGCAAGGAATCACAGTGCGCCCCTCCCGTCGAACTCTGACGCGCGTCGCGTCGGCCGCCGTCGCTTCCCTCGTGATCGTTGCGCCGATCTCCACCGTCTCCAACGCGGACGCCCTCTCCCCCGCACCCCTTCCGTGGACGAACGGTTCCGACGAAGCACCATCGAACTAACTCTCGCGCAAACGCTGCCGAGCCCACCCGCGCCTATCAGCGCAAAAGAGCCCCAGCCTCGTCCCACATTGGGAACGAGGCCGGAGCTTGGTCTATCCGAGAAGGACAGTGAGATCAGCGCGCGGCGCTGCCCTCGGTGTAGTCCTCGTCAGAGTCGGTCCAACCGAAGGCCTTGCGCAGCTTCTGGCCGGTCTTCTCGATCGGGTGAGCCTCTTCCTCGGCGCGCAGCGCCTTGAACTCGAGGGCACCGTTATCCTGATCGGCGATGAACTTGCGGGCGAAGGTGCCGTCCTGGATGTCGGCCAGAACAGCCTTCATGGCCTCCTTGGAGGCCTCGCCAATGACGCGCGGGCCGGAGACGTAGTCGCCGTACTCAGCGGTGTCGGAGCAGGACCAACGCTGCTTGGTGATGCCACCCTCGTTGATGAGGTCGACGATCTGCTTCATCTCGTGGCAGACCTCGAAGTAGGCGATTTCCGGCTGGTAGCCAGCCTCGACCAGGGTCTCGAAGCCGGCCTGGATCAGGTGGGAGACGCCGCCGCACAGGACAGCCTGCTCGCCGAACAGGTCGGTCTCGGTCTCCTCGGTGAAGGTCGTCTTGATGACGCCGGCGCGGGTGCCGCCGATGCCCTTCGCGTAGGACAGGGCCAGCTCCCAGGCCTTGCCGGAGGCGTCCACCTCGACGGCGACGACGTCCGGAGTGCCCTTGCCCTGCACGTAGGTCTCGCGAACCTTGTGGCCGGGGCCCTTGGGGGCGACCATGATGACGTCGTGGCCGGCGGGGACCTCAATGTAGCCGTACCGGATGTTGAAGCCGTGCGCGAAGAGGAGGGCGGCACCTTCCTTCAGGTTGGGGGCAATCTGCTCGGCGTAGACGTAGCGCTGGACCTGGTCGGGCAGCAGCACGGAGACGACGTCGCCCTCGGCGACGGCCTCGGCCACGTCCTTGACCTCGAGGCCAGCGGCCTCAGCCTTGGCCCACGAGGAAGAACCGGGGCGCAGGCCGACGACCACGTCAACTCCGGAATCCTTCAGGTTCAGCGCGTGCGCGTGACCCTGCGAACCGTAACCAATGATGGCAACCTTCTTGGACTGGATCAGCGCCAGGTCTGCGCCGTCATCGTAGATGATCTCTGCCATTTTCATTTCTCCTTCAGTTGATCCGTGATCGAGCGAGACCCGCGGCCGATGGCCACGGCGCCCGACTGGACGAGTTCGGTGACGCCGTATGGCTCCAGGGCCCGCAGCAGCGCCTCCAGCTTGGGTAGGGAGCCGATCGATTCGATGACGACCGACTCGGGTTGCACGTCGACGACGTGTGCGCGGAACAGGTCCACGATCTGCAGGACCGAGGTGCGACGGGTCTCGTCAGCCTGGACCTTCATCATGAGCAGACGCCGTTCGACGGAGTCTTCGGGCTCAAGCTCGACGACCTTGAGGACGTTGATGAGCTTGTTGAGCTGCTTGACCACCTGCTCGATGGGCGCGGAGTCTGCGTCCACGATGATGGTCATGCGGGAGATCTCGGGGTGTTCGGTCTCTCCCACGGTCAGCGACTTGATATTAAAGGCGCGGCGGGCGAAAAGCGCGGCGACGCGAGTGAGCACGCCGGGCTTGTTCTCGACCAACACGGCCAGAGTGTGACGATTTGTCATCAGTCTTCCACCTCCCAGTCGGGCGCCATGCCCTTGGCGTAACGAATCTCATCGTTGGACACGCCCGCGGCGACCATCGGCCAGACCATCGAGTCTTTGGAGACGCGGAAGTCAATGAGCACGGGGCGATCATTGATCGACATGGCCCATTCGATGGCCTCGTCGACCTCGTCGGTGGAGCGCACGGTGCGCGCCGCCATGCCGTAGGCCTGGGCGAGCATCTCGAAGTTGGGGATCTGTTCGCCTTCGACGGGGTTGAGCGTCGTGTTCGAGTAGCGCTTGCCGAAGAACAGGGACTGCCACTGGCGCACCATGCCCAGCACCGAGTTGTTGATGAGGGCGACCTTGATCGGAATGTTGTTGATCGTGCAGGTGGCCAGCTCCTGGTTGGTCATCTGGAAGGAGCCGTCGCCGTCGATCGCCCACACGACCTTGTCGGGAGCGCCGACTTGGGCGCCCATGGCTGCGGGGATGCAGTAACCCATGGTGCCGGATCCGCACGAGGAGATGAAGCTACGCGGGTTGTCCAGCGTAATGAACTGGGAGGCCCACATTTGGTGCTGGCCCACGCCCGTCACGTAGATCGCGTCGGGGCCGACCTTGTCGGACAGCTTCTTGATGACCTCCTGGGGCGCCATCATGCCGTCGTCGGGCTCGGCCCATCCGATCGGGTACTTGGTGCGCAGACGGTCGAGGTAGCGCCACCATCCGGAAATGTCGGCCTTGTTTTCCGACGAGGCCTGGGCGATTTCCTGGGTGAGGATCGGCAGGGCGGTCGCCAGGTCGGCGACGATCGGAATGTCGGCGTGGCGGTTCTTCGAGATCTCCGCTGCGTCGATGTCGATGTGCACGACGTTCGCGCGGGGTGCGAAGGAGTCGAGGCGGCCGGTCACGCGGTCGTCGAAGCGGGCACCGAGCGCCACGATGAGGTCCGCGCGCTGGAGCGCACCGACGGCGGCCACGGTACCGTGCATGCCGGGCATGCCGAGGTTGTGGCGATCAGAGTCAGGGAAGGCGCCGCGGGCGGTCAGCGTGGTGACGACGGGGGCGTTCGTGACCTCGACGAACTCAGCAAGGGCATCGGTAGAGCCGGAGCGCACGATGCCGCCACCGACGTAGAGGACGGGAGCCTGGGCATCGGCGATCGCGCGGGCAGCCGCACGCACCTGCTTCATGTTCGGCTTGTCTGCAACGCGGTAGCCGGGCAGATCCAGGACCGGAGGCCAGGAGAAGTCCATCTCGGCAACCTGCGCGGACTTGGTGATGTCCACGAGAACGGGGCCTGGGCGACCGGTAGCCGCGAGGTGGAAAGCCTCGGCCAGGCGCGCGGGGATCTCCGCGGGATCCGTGACCAGGAAGGAGTGCTTGGTGATGGGCATCGATGCACCGACGACGTCGGCTTCCTGGAAGGCGTCACTGCCGATCAGGGAGGCACCGACCTGTCCTGAGATCACGACGATCGGAACCGAGTCCATAGATGCGTCACCCAGGGCTGTCAGCACGTTGGTAGCTCCGGGACCGGAGGTCACGATCGCGCAGCCGACCTTACCGGTGGCCAGGGCGTAGCCTTCGGCGGCGTGTCCCGCGCCCTGCTCGTGACGGACAAGGATGTGGCGCACAGACGTCGACGCCATCAGCGGGTCGTACGTCGGCAGGATTGCGCCGCCGGGCATACCGAACACGTCGGTGACGCCCAGGGCTTCGAGGCTGGCCACGATAGCCTCGGCTCCGGTCATGCGGGTGGTGTTGGCGGTGTCGCTCACCATTCGTCCTCTCAATCGTTGGGACCGTCTCAAAGAAAAAACCCCGTCAAATCCGGCCAAACAGCGCGGATGCGGGGATTTCGGCGTGCGATCCATCCTCACGTTACACGGCAGGCATCGCACGCCCGGGTACGATGACCAGGGCAAGGACTCCAATTCCGCGAACGTCAAGCATGGCTTTACCGTATCTCTCTTGAGCTCTCCGCTCCTTATCCATCTCATTGTGCGGACCTTAAGAGCCTGAATGCTATCTAGGACGATGGACTGAGATACACAGCACTTCTTGCTGCTTTAATTGATACATACCTCATATCACAATCCACAACACGGAGATTTCATCGTGCACCAGGTGTTCGAGATTCTGAGCGAGCAGCCAGTTCTGTTCCTCTTCCTTCTCATCGGTATAGGCATGGCGTTTGGCCATGTGAAAATCAAAGGCATTGGCCTCGGCGCTGCCGCCGTTCTGTTCTTCGCCATCGTGTTGGCTGCGTGGGCGCAGTCCTACGACATCGAGCTGCGCGTTACCCCGCAGCTGGGCACCCTCGGCCTGACGCTGTTCACGTTCGCGATCGGCATCAACTCGGGCGCCTCGTTCTTCCACAACTTGAAGACCGCCATCGGCCCGATCCTGACGATGGTTGCCTTCTACGGCATCGCAGCCACAGCAGGCCTGTACATCGGTAAGGCCATGGGGATGGATGTTCCCCTCATCGCCGGTACCTTCGCGGGTTCCGTGACGAACACCCCCGCACTGGCAGCAGCAGGCGAGGCATCCGGCGATCCCGCCCGTGCAACCGTCGGTTACTCGATCGCTTACCTCTTCGGCGTCATCGGCATGCTGGCCGCCTCGATGGCTGCCCTGCACTACGGCCGTAACGACAAGGATGCTCCCTCCCCCCTGTCCAACCGCACGATCCGCGTCGAGCGCGACGATCACCCCTTCGTCGGCGATATCTACGAGAAGCTCGGCGAGAAGGTTTCCTTCTCCCGTCTGCGTCGCGGCGAGACCGGCCCGATCACCCGCCCCCAGATGTCCGACACCCTGGATCCCGGGGACCTCGTGACCGTCGTCGGCCCTCGCGAGCTCGTCGCGCGCGCCGCCACCGAGCTGGGGCATGCCTCCTCTCACTCCCTCATGCAGGACCGCTCCTACCTGGACTTCCGCCGCGTGACGATCTCCAATCCGAAGGTCGCCGGCCGCACGGTCGCCTCGCTCGGCCTCGCCAAGGAGTTCTCCGCGACGATTTCGCGCGTGCGCCGCGGTGACGTCGACATGGTCGCCGAGCCGGGCCTGGTGCTCCAGGAGGGCGACCGCGTGCGTGTCGTTGCCCCCACGTCCAAGATGGCTGAGATCACGAAATTCTTCGGTGACTCGTCCCGAGGCCTCACGGACCTCAACCCGATCGCCCTGGGCATCGGCATGGCGCTGGGCATCGCGATCGGTGAACTTCCGATCCTGACCCCCTCCGGCGAGTACTTCTCGATCGGCTCCGCCGCCGGCACGCTTATCGTCGGCCTGATCTTCGGCCGCATCGGCCGCATCGGCCCCATCGCGACGGCTCTGCCCTTCACGACCTGCCAGGTCATGGCCGAGCTCGGCCTACTCATCTTCCTTGCCCAGGCCGGCGCAAAGGCCGGCGGCCAGATCCTCGAGGCCTTCACCTCGGGCGACTGGATCCGAATCTTCGCGCTCGGTGTCATCATGACGTCGATCATGGCGATCGGCCTGTACTGCACCATGCGGTGGGTGTTCAAGATGGGTGGCACGAAGCTTGCGGGTCTGCTCGGTGGTGCCCAGACGCAGCCCGCCGTCCTCGCCTTCGCGAACGGCCGCACCAACGCCGATCCGCGCGTGGCTCTCGGTTACGCGCTCGTCTACCCGGTCGCAATGGTCGGCAAGATCGTCGTCGCCCAGATCCTGGGTGGCATGTAACAGCGACTGCTTCCGTGGGACATTCCCGGGGTATTCCTGGGGTATTCCCGCGCCACGCGGCGATACCGGCAACCTCGCATGGGGTATTCCTGGGGTATTCCTGGGGTATTCCTGGGGTATTCCCGCGACGTCCCATGGGGCCGACCCTTTCGAGTCGGCCCCATCCGTATGCCTGCTCATCGTCTCCTGAGCACGTCACGACACGGCAGCGCCGTCCCTACCAACGGCGCTGTGAGGCTTGCAGGGCGCAGCTGGGGTGCCCGTGGCCCCTGAAAGAACCTACTCCCCCAAAGTCGCACATAATTCGATTGCATGAACTTTCAACAATGTCCGAAAACGTTGCAATTTCAACACCTTGAGTTCATATCTTGAAACAGTCGCAGGGGAATTACGTGCGAAATTTCTGAGAAGCGCGAAAGCACCAATACGATCAGATGAAAGTCGGCGCATGGCCGCCGAGGCCTGGCTGCGGTGTCCGTGGGCGCCGGAGGGGCCTGGTAGCCAAAAGCCAACTCGGGGCCAGCGAGGCCTGGCTGCGGTGCCCGTGGGCCAACAGCCCCACCGTCGGCGCATGATCTGGATAGGTTGTGCGCACGCGGATAGGTTATGCACATCCGGATAGGTTATTAAGCTATCCGGATGTTCGTTACCTATCCGGATGCGTGTTGGTGCCAGCTCATCACCATCGATGACCGGATTGAGGCACTACCGATCCGGATGCGTGTTGATCCCCGGTGCGGGGCCGCCCATGACCGCAGCGACGAGCCCAGGACCCACGCCAGTGCCGGTCCGACACCTCAGCGCCGATTTCACAAGCTGCGGCGCGGCCTCCAATCGGGCGGTGCCGAGAAGCAACTCGTCCTATCTTCCTCAGAGAGACTGAAACCGGGACAAAACTCTCCCTGCACAGGCAAAACGGCCCGAATTCCACGTTTTTGGGCGAGCAGGGGGAATTTTGTCACGGAAATGCCCCAACGTCCGTGCGCTTGGCGAATTTTGTCACGGACATGCCCCGAAGTCCGCGCGCTTGGCGAATTTTGTCACGGACATGCCCCGAAGTCCGCGCGCTTGGCGAATTTTGTCACGGACATGCCCCGAAGTTCCTCGACCGGGCACGTTCTGTCCGGCCATAAGCTGTACGCTCGCACGTTCACCCACTGGCTCATACGTCCACCGGCTACTCCATCGATGGGCAGGCACCACACACGGGGCCAGCGAGGCCTGGCTGCGGTGCCCGCGGGCGGTGGCGGGGCCTGGCCGGGCTTCGAGATCGATCACTCCGAGCCGAAGGCTCGCGTGTGGCGATCTCGCGGGCGGGCCGCCGCCCACGGGCACACA